>JANNWK010001195.1:0-10330 GCA_031408355.1 Myxococcales bacterium | reverse complement strand
GCAACGCCTTTCATCGGAGCAAGGGCTCAGCGCTATTCAAGGATCCCTCTCAACTCTGCCGCAACTGCCACGCCGTAAACTACGATCGTAACGGCGACGGCAAGCTAGAACGCGGCACGGATCTGGTCCTCCAAACCCTGTTCGAGGAGTGGCAGGACTTCAAGCAGCAAGGCGGGCGCGCCGGCTGCGTGGACTGCCACATGCCAGCCGTGGCAGGCTCGCGCGCCGCAGAAAGCGCGCATATCCCGCTGGAACAGGACGGCGAAGCCCCGGCCCGCTCCCTGCGCAGCCACAGCTTCGTGGGCGTGGACTACCCGATCGACAAGCCCCTCGCGCGCGACGCCAGTCGGCCTGCACGCGAAGCACTGCTGCGCCGCGCCGCCCTACTCAGCCTCGACGAGTCAACGCTGTCTGATCGCGAGGGCACGGTCAGCTTCAGCGTGACCGTCAAGAACACCGGCACGGGCCACAATCTGCCCGGAGGCTTCGCGTTCGTGCGCCAGATGTGGCTCGAGGTCTCGCTGCTCGACGCCCAAGGCCGCCTGCTGGGCGGCTCGGGCCTGCTCGCGCAAGCTACAGACGACCTGTGCGACGGCAGCATTCTCGACGACAAGGAGAGTAGTGTGCGCGAATTTGTCGTGGGCTGCAGCGCTACCGACCAGCAGCTGGTGAACTTCCAACAGATGCTGGTCGACAAGATCGAGCTAGAGCGCGACGGAAGCGGCGCCGTCCGCCTCGACCTGCGCGGCGAGGCGCGCCTGGCTCGCGCGCCCGGCTCCAAGGAAGCGGTCGTGCAATTCCTGACAGGCGGACCCGTGCCGCGCACCCGCGCGTCCACGGGCCAGCCAACCCCTCCGTTGATCGTCGGCGAAGAGCGAGCACTCGCCTACACGCTTCCGCTTTCGCGCGGCGTTTCAGCCACCAGCGTGCGCGTGCGGCTGCTGTTCCGACCCGTTCCTCCGTACTTCCTGCGCGCCCTGGCCAAGAACCAGCAGGCGGGCGACGGCCCGAGCCTACTCAACTGGGTAAGCAACATCGAAGTCAGTGAAATGGCGCGGGTGGAAGCGGCCATCACAAGTCGAAACTGAACACTGAAGCGATAGGAACCTGGCGCGCTGGCTGGCCGAATCGAGCCTACCTTTGTGGGATGCAGCTGCTGCACGAGCGCCTCGAGCCCGTAAAGACGCCCGCCTCCGAACGCGTCGTCGTCGGGTCCGGTGCCGGGCAGCTGCTCTGGTTCGAGCTATCGGTTGACGGCAGCCTCCGAAAACAGGCTGCCCTGGAGCTCGGGGGCTGTCCGTCGTTCCTAGCTATGTCAGGTCAGAAGGCCCTGGCAATCGACGAGCACGGAAGCCAGCTGCACTTCATCTCACTCACCGGCCGTGAGCCCGTGCTGGGCGCCTCGGGGCCGTCGGGGGGCAGTGGCCCCGCGTATGTTGGCTTCGATCAGACGGGCCGCTTTGCGTTGGTCGCGAACTATCGCGGCGGCACCGTTTCGGTGTTCGAGGTCGGCGGTGATGGCCGTCCCCTCTCAGTGGAGCAACCAGGCCAGCACCCGCACGCCATCGTCTGCTCGCCCGACAACCAGCACCTACTTGTGCCCTGCCTCGGTTCGGACCGCATCGCTATTTTTGCGTTCGAGCCTGATACGGGCCAGCTAACTTGGCGAGGCGCCTGCGACGTCCCGCGCGGGGCTGGGCCGCGTCACCTGACCTTCGCCACGAATGGCAAGCTCGCCTACGTGACGTTCGAGCACACCAGTCAGGTAGGCGTCTTCCAATGGGATGCCGCCACAGGAGCGCTCGGGCTGGCCAGCGTCGTCTCCACGCTCGCTGAAGGCTCCAGGCGCGCTGGCAACAGCGCCGCCCACCTGGCGCTCCACCCCACCGGCCGCGCCCTGTACGCCTCGAACCGCGGAGACAACAGCCTGGCCGTGTTCGCGATAGATGCCGAAGGAGCGCTGAAGCGCCACGCTCGGCTCAGCACCGGCCTGGTGCCGCGCCACTTCTCGCTCAATCGGCAGGGCGATCGCCTGCTGGTGGGCAACCTTGAGGCCGCCTCGGTGACCAGCCTAGCGGTCACTGAGCACGGCCTCTGCCTCACGCCGCTCGGCGTAACGAGCGGCGTGACGCAACCGTTCTTCGTCGGCTTCTGCTGAGACGAGCCAGCCTAGCCTGCCGACGACTTCAGGACCTCGGTTTGAGCGTACTTCTCGAGCTTCCTGCCATCCGCGAAGAACGCGCGAATGCCCTCACTCAACTTCTCGACCGCCATGGCGTCCTGGTTGTGCTCGAAGCGGTAAGTCTTCTCGTCCAGGTGGACATTGGGAATGTCCTTGGCTTTCGCCGCCGCAACGCTCAGCTTCTGCGGCAACGTGCCTTCTCGCGACTGAAGCTGACCCAGCAGGTCAGGGCTGATGGTCAAGAGATCACAACCGGCAAGCTCGGTGATCTGCTCCGCGCGCCGGAAGCTCGCGCCCATCACCTGTGTCTTGTAGTCGTACTTCTTGTAAAACTCGTAGATCCGCTTGACGCTGGCAACCCCCGGGTCGTCGTCAGTCGGGATCTCGCCGCCCTTGGCCTTCTTGTACCAATCGTAGATGCGCCCCACGAAGGGCGAGATCAACGTGACTTTGGCCTCCGCGCAGGCGACGGCCTGAGCAAAGCTGAACAGCAGGGTCAGGTTGCAATGAATGCCTTCCTTCTCTAGCTGCTCGGCCGCCTTGATGCCCTCCCAGGTGCTGCCCAGCTTGATCAGGATGCGCTCGCGCGCGATACCGGCCTGCTCGTAAAGCGCGATCAGGCTGCGGGCCTTGTCGATGCTGCCGGCTGTGTCGAACGAGAAGCGCGCGTCGACCTCGGTCGAGACGCGCCCCGGGATGATCTTCAGTATCTCGCAGCCAAAATTGACCGCCAGCTTGTCCATGAAGAGCGCGGTCTGTTCAGCACCAGCGCTCGTCTTCTGCGCGGCGTAGCTGAGCGCCTCTTCGACCAGAGCGCGATACTCCTTCTGCTGCGCTGCCTTGAACAGCAGCGAGGGATTGGTCGTGGCGTCCTGGGGCTTGTACTGAGCGATGGCGCCGATATCGCCGGTGTCGGCGACGACGATCGTGTGCTCTTTGAGCGAATCCAACTGTGACATCGCGTGGTCCTTTTGGGTGAGGGTGGGAGCCTAGCGCACGGAGTTCGGCGGCACCACGCTCGTGCGCGGGCCACCGACGGGCGGCACATACACGCCCCAGATATCGCGAGCGTAGCCGAGGATCGTGCGATCGCTGGAGAAGCGGCCCATGTGCGCGACGTTCAGGATGGAGCGGCGTGTCCAGCCCACCTGGTCGTGGTAAGCCGCTTCGACGCTGCGGTGACAATGCACGTAGCTGAGGAAATCAGCCAGGACCATATAGGTGTCTCCGCCGTAGAGCAGCGAGTCCACCAGCGGCCTGAAGCGGCCTGGGTCGTCAGGCGAGAAGGTGCCCGACGAAATGGCGTCGAGCGCGGCGCGCAATATCGGCTCGGCGTAGTAGAGCTGCATCGGGTCATAGCCGGCCCCGCGCGCCTGAGCTACCTGCTCGGTGCGCAGGCCGAACAGGAACATGTTCGCCTCGCCAACAGCCTCGTGGATCTCGATATTGGCGCCGTCCAGCGTGCCGATCGTGAGCGCGCCGTTCATCGCGAACTTCATGTTGCCGGTGCCAGAAGCCTCGGTGCCAGCCGTGGATATCTGCTCGGACAGGTCCGTGGCGGGAATGATCAGCTCTGCCAGCGACACGCTGTAGTTGGGAATGAAGACGACGCGCAGGTGCTGACGCGCGTTCACGTCGTTGCTGATGACCTGACCGACAGCGTTAGCCAGGTGGATGATGCGCTTGGCCATGTCGTAGCCGGGCGCGGCTTTGCCGCCGAAAATGAAGGTTCGCGGCGTGATGTCGTAGGGCGGCTTCTCGCGGTAGGCCAGGTACAGCGAGACAATGTGCAGAATGTTCAGCAGCTGCCGTTTGTACTCGTGGATACGCTTGACCTGCGCGTCAATCAGATGACTTGAGTCGAGCTCGATACGCAAGTCCCGCCGCAGTACCGCCGCTAGGCGCTCCTTGTTGGACAGCTTGACGCCTCGCCACTCAGCCTGAAATTCCGGATCATTGGCGAACGGCACGAGCCGCTCCAACTGATCGAGGTCGATCTCCCAGCCGGGGCCGAGCCGCGAGGTAATAAGCGTCGAAAGGCTGGGGTTGCACTTGAGCATCCAGCGCCGCGGCGTCACGCCGTTGGTCTGATTGATGAACTTGCTGGGCTCCATATCGCAGAAGTCCGAGAACAACGTCTCCTTCAGGAGCCGCGAATGGAGCGCCGACACGCCGTTCACCTTCGACCCGCCCACGATAGCCAGGTGCGCCATGTTCACGCGCCGCTCGCCGCCCTCTTCGATCAAGGACATGCGGCGTAGGCGTTCGTCGTCACCAGGGAAGTGTTTCTTCACCTCCGCAAGGTGCTGGGCGTTGATGTCGTAGATGATCTGCAAGTGACGCGGCAGCACGCGCTCCATGAGCCAGACGGGCCAGCGCTCGAGGGCCTCCGGCAAGATGGTGTGATTGGTGTACGCGCAGCAGCGCTTGACCAGCGAGAAGGCGTGGTCCCACGGCATCAGGTGCACGTCGACCAGGATGCGGATCAGCTCCGCCACCGCCAGGGCCGGGTGCGTGTCGTTCATCTGGAAGATCGCCTGCTCGTGCAGGTTGTAGAGATCCGGATGGTAGCGAAGGTGCCGTGAAATCACGTCCTGCAAGGTAGCGGCCACCAGGAAATACTCCTGCTTTAGGCGCAGTTCCTTGCCGGCCGGCTGCGAATCGTTCGGGTAGAGCACGCGCGTGATGTTCTCGGTCGCGCTCTTCTCTTCGACGGCCTTCAGGTAGTCGCCGCGGTTGAAGTACGAGATGTCGAAGTCGTTGGATGCCTTGGCCGACCACAACCGCAGCGTGTTCACCACGTGGTTCTTGTAGCCAGGGATCGGGATGTCGTAGGCCATCGCGTTCACGGTGCTGGTGTCGACCCACTCGTGAACGAGGCGCCCGGTGCTGCCCGTGTACTGGATCACGCGACCGCCAAAGTGCACCACGTACGTGCGCTCGGGCCGCGCTATCTCCCACGGGTTCCCGAAGCGCAGCCACTGGTCGGGCGTCTCCTGTTGCTGACCACCGATGATTTCCTGGCGGAAGATGCCGAAGTCGTAGCGCAGCCCGTAGCCCATTCCGGCGATACCGAGGGTCGCCATCGAGTCCAAGAAACAGGCAGCCAGGCGACCCAGGCCGCCGTTGCCCAGACCCGCGTCCGGCTCCTGCTCCAGGACCTGGTTGAGGTCGATGCCCAGCGAAGCCAGCCCGGTCCGAACCTCTTCGAGCACGCCCAGGTTCACTAGGCCGTCTTCGAGCAAACGACCCAGCAGGAACTCCATCGACAGGTAGTTGATGATCTTGGGCTGCTGGCGTTCGCGCCGCGACCAGGTGCGGGTCCAACGATCGAACATGCGGTCACGGGCGGTTCTAGCCGCGCTCATGAAGTGGTCGATGCGGGTCGCGGAGCTCGGGTGCTTGCCCTGGGTGTGCTGAACGTGATTGACGAACGCGGCCTTCAGCGCCTCGGAGTCGAGTTGGAGAGCATCGACGGGGATGTTGTATTTCGCGGAGTTCGACACGGTTGGGACTTCTATCGAAGGGCGTCTCGGGTTGCAACGCCTCCCGCCGATTCGGCCAGCACGGTAGCCCGCGAGCCCGGTAGCCCAGATTTCGCTGGGGTTTCCAAGGGTAGGTGCGCGATCGAGACCCGAACGCGATTCGCCTTTACAGGCGGGCGGAAGCTCGGCAAAGAAGCGCGCACCACCGTGGCCACTCTCTATGGGCTAAAGCTCCCCAAGGGGCGCATTTCCGGACGCGCGCTCTCGGCGCTGGTCACGGCTGTCAGGCGCACGCCCGCCCGCGGTCCATTGACTCAGCTACTGCGCGGCGAGCTCGGCATCGATCGCGCCCGGGCGCTCGACAAGAGCGCGCGCGGTCCGCTCCCGCAAAGTGCCGCGCCTCTCCGCGCGCGGAAAGACCACGGGCGCGCCAGCGAAGGCTTGCCCCTGCCGCAGCACTTGGGTTCGCCACGCTCCGCTGCCTCGCTTCAAGCCGCCTACCGAGCCGGCTCGCACGATCCAGTGCAGGTGGTGAGGCGAGCTCTGGACGCCGCTCGAGCGCTGGCCCATCAGTCTCCCACGCTCGGTCCGCTTTCGGCCTACGACGACGAAAGCGCGCTGCTGGCGGCGCGCGAGAGTGCCGAGCGCTTCCGGGCGGGTCGCCCACTGAGCGAGCTGGACGGCGTACCTATCGCGATCAAGGAGGAGGTGAACCAGCGCGGCTTTCGCGCGCGCATGGGCACCTGCTTCCTCAGCCACGACCCCGCGACCGAAGACGCCTGCGCGGTGGCGCGGCTCCGGGCTTCTGGGGCGGTGATCATCGGACAGACGCCGATGACGGAGTTCGGGCTCTCGCCGCTCGGCGGCAACCAGCACCGGCGCATGCCGAGGAACCCCCACGACTCATCGCGACTCGCCGGCGGCAGCTCGACCGGATCGGCCGTGGCCGTGGCGACCGGCGTTACGCCCGTTGCACTAGGCTGCGACGGTGGCGGCTCGATCCGCATTCCCGCCTCGCTCTGCGGCGTGTTTGGCCTGAAGCCGAGCTACGGACGCATTCCTGCGGTCGGCATGGGCCTGCCGGGCGCCACCAGCGTCGTGCACCTGGGCCCGCTCGGCGTGACGAGTGGCGAGCTGGCAAGCTTCGTCGAATTGGCCAGTGGTGCCCATCCGGACGACCCCATGTCCGAGCTCGCGCCCGCGCTGGGAGCCGGCGAGCTAACCCAAGCCCTCACGCGCGGCGTGCGGGGTCTGCGCATCGGAGTCGACGAGGCGGAATGGGCCGCCGCCCCCGCCGATCTGACCGGGCCTTGCCGGGCGGCGCTGCTCGCGCTGGAGCGAGCCGGCGCCGAGCTTGTGCCGATCCGCATCCCCACCGCCTCGCATGCCGCGGCCATCGGCTACCTGACGATCGGCATCGAAGCTTTCTCCGCCTTGCACGAGCTCCGCCAGCGGCACATGGACGCGATGGGGCCGGACGTGCAGTTGTTTCTTTCAGGCATCGAAACCTTCCGCCCCGACGACTACCTGGACGCCCAGCGGTTGCGCCAAGGCCTGCGCCGCGACGTGGCCGAGGTGCTGCGCCATGTCGACCTGATCGCTTTGCCTTCCACCGCCCGAAGCGCTCCGCAGGTCAGCGACATCGAAGCGCGCCACGGGTTTGTGGACCCGCCCTTGCTCGACGGGATGTGCCGCTTCGCATTCCTGGCCAACCTGACCGGTCTACCTGCGGCCAGTATCCCGGTCGGCAGTGACCAGGACGGCCTGCCCGTTGGCCTGCAGCTCATCGGGGACGCCTGGGATGAGGCGTGCGTGCTGCAAGCCGTGGCGGCCCTCGAGCGCAGCGGTGTAGCTCGGACCATGGACTGCGAAGCGACCATCGACTTGCTCGCCTGACCGAGCAAGGCCCGGCGCTACCAAGCCGTCGGACGGTAGTCCTTCAAGAACTGTCCCCAAACGTGGCGTCCGCTGCGCATGCCTTCGAAAATGGGGTCCACGATGCGGGCCGCCCCATCGACGATGTCGAGCGGAGGATGAAAGCCATTCTCGGCCGTCTTGCGCTCGGCGATGTGCGCCGGATCTTCGTCGGTGACCCAGCCCGTGTCGACGCTGTTCATGAAGATGCCGTCCTTGGCGTAGTCGGGCGCGGAGGTGCGGGTCATCATGTTGAGCGCGGCCTTGGCCATGTTCGTGTGCGGGTGCTTGTCTGTCTTGAAGCGCCGATAGAACTGGCCCTCCATCGCCGACACGTTGACAATGTGTTGGTCGAAGGAGCGGGGCTGACGCAGCATAAGCGGCTTGAGCCGCGCATTGAGCACGAACGGCGCGATCGCGTTGACGAGCTGCACCTCCAGCAGCTCGACCGTGCCGACTTGATCGAGCGGCAAGCGCCAGCTGTTCACGTTGCGCAGATCCACCTGCTGCAAATCCGCGTCCAGCTGACCGAGCGGGAACAACTGCTGTGAAGTCTCGAGATCTTCAGGAGCCAACGCGACCTGCGATAGCGCGGCGGCGGCGTGCAGTCCGACGGCAAGCGCGGGCTTCTCGCCCGCTAAAGCGGCACTGCCCAGCTGGCGCGCGCAAAGCTCGCGCATACGCTCATAGTCCCCCAAAAGGAGCCGCGCGGCTTCGGGTACGCCCGCCAGGGGACCCAACTCACCCTGCATCAAGTGCTGGTAGAAGCCACTTGGCCGGCGCACGGTTTGGCAAGCGTTGTGAATCACGAAATCAAGACGCTCCTCGCTCTGCCCCAGGTGGCGAGCGAACGCCTCAACGCTCGGCGTGTGACGCAAGTCGAGCCCGTAGATTTGCAGGCGCCCTCGGAACGACTCGTAGTCGAGCTCGCGCGCGTAGCGCAGCGCGGCGTCGCGCGGAAAGCGCGTGCTCACAATGACGCGCGCCCCAGCCCGCAAGAGCAGGATGGCCGCCTGGTAGCCAATCTTCACGCGCGCGCCGCTGACAAGCGCGACGCGCCCGCGTAAATCCGCAGTCTGCGAGCGCTTGGCGAAGTTGAAGTCGCCGCACGGCCCGCACATTTGGTCGTAGAAGCCGTGAACCTGGGGGCAGAGCTGCTTGCAGACGTAGCAAGAGCGCGGCTTGTTCAGGGTGGGCGTGTCTTCGAGCTCCCCGGCCGAGTCCGCCGAGGCTTCGCTCGCGGCGGTCGGTAGCTGGCCTCGCGAAAGCTCACCGCCCTGGGCCTCGCTGAGCGCCAAAGGCTCGGGCGTGATGAAGACGGGTTGAAGACGCTTGCGGCGGATGCCGGCTCGCGAGAGCAGCGCCTCGTCGGCGGCCTTCACGTCGCGCTTCTGTTTCTTCTGCACGGCGCGGGACAAGAGCCGCCGCTCGTCGCGCTCTGGTCGCGAAACCCGCCCAGCCGCCATCATCAGGCGGTTCCTGAGCTCGACCTCGACGAGCGCGAGCTCGCCGCGATCTTCGGTCAGCCGCTCCAGGGTCCGAATGCAGTCTTCGAGGTCTTGGCGAGTCAGGGGCATGGTCACGCGAGGCGTTGGGCTCAGGCGCCGTTAGCCTTTTCCTTGACCAACCACTCCTTGATCTCGCCCTCAATCACCGAAATGGCCTGACCCTGAAAAGGCCGCAGCAGGAAGGGAACGTCGAGATCGAGGTCGATGGAGCGCTCCTTCACGTCGACTGAGCCCGACAGACTGATGCCCTTCACGCTGAACGAGATCTGGGCGCGCGTCGGGCTTGTCCAGCTGGTCTTGGGGCTGTACTTGCTGAATTTCTCGACGTACGAGCCGAGCGCGGACTCAGCGACCTTCTTGGCCCGTTCCTGGCCAAGATCGTGGGGAACAGAGTGCTTCATGACAGGTGCGCGAGCTGTAACGCGGATCCTGCTCCGGCGCCAGGGCCGAGACGAGCGCGGCCGGGCGGGCCCAAGCCTAGCGCACCCGCAGCACGATCTTGCCGGCGTTCTCGCGGCGCTCCATCCGAGCGTGCGCCATGCCGACCTCCGAGAGCGGAAAGGTTTGGTCGAGCTTGGGCGAGAGCGAACCTTCCGCAAGCGCGGGCCACAGCTCGCGCATGAAGCGCGCCACCATTTCCGCCTTGTCCGCCAGGCTTCGGCTGCGCATGACCAGCCCGCACACCCGCTGCCGAAACAGCAGTAGCCGCCCCAGATCCAGCGGCGCAGCTGCGCCGCCTAACAGGCCTACTACGACCAGCCGACCCTGCGAGGCCAAGCAGGCTTGATGGCGAGCCAGCGCACTTGCTCCAACGAAATCCACAATCGCATCAACGCCATGCCCGCCCGTGAAGCCCAGCACCGTGTCGACGTAGTCGGGCGCTTCGCGGTCGAGGACGACGTCGGCGCCGAGGGACTTTACGAACGCGAGCTTCGATGGGCTGGCACTGGCGATGACGCGCGCGCCGCGCAGCTTGGCTATCTGCACGACGGCGCTGCCGACGCCGCTGGCCGCTGCCGTAACGAGCAGCTGTTCGCCCGGCACAAGCACAGCTTCGGTGGACAACGCTTCGTTCGCTGTCAGGAAGGCCTCGGGCACTGCCGCGGCAGCCTCGAAGGACAGACCCTCGGGCACGGGCATGAGCAAGCTCTCGTGCACGGCCACCTGCTCCGCATAGCCGCCGCCTGCAAGCAACGCCATCACCCGCTGGCCCAGCGCGAAACGCTGAGCGCCAGGGCCAA
>JANNWK010001194.1:0-3651 GCA_031408355.1 Myxococcales bacterium | reverse complement strand
CCTGAAGCCTTGCGGCCTGAGGCCGCCATACTCCCAGGTGGGCGAGCTTCGCTCATTGCGATCGAGCGCGCCGGTCTGCCAGAGCACGAGGCTCGTTGTCAGTACGACGGCCGCCCCCGCGATGCTGAAGCCGGCCCACGCGGGGAGGGGGCTGCGCTCCACGGCCGGAAGGGCGAAAAAGCGGCTCGGAGTGCGCTTTTGCCAAGTCACAAAGCTGCCGCAGTGACTCCGTTCGCACAAGGCCACGGCGACCCCTTCCGGTGCCGGGCGCGCTACGGCCCAACTCGGACAACTCACGCCTTCCGCCATGACGCGAGCACCCCCTGGCAGTTCGAGCCGCACTGCGGACAAAGCGTCCGCGCTGCACGGCGCACTCTGCGGTACCGGCAGACGTAGCTTGGCTCCCCCGGGTCCGACCTCAAAGAACGTGGCGAAGATGGGGCGGCCCGCTCGCTCGATCCGCGCATGATGGAGCCCGGGCAGCACCTCTGTCGCGGCCTGGCTCTCGGAGCCGTCGAGCCGCAGCGTGTCCTGCCGGCCCAGACCCTCGAGCGAAAGCGGAACGGTGGTTCGCGCGGGGCGGGCCGACGCCTCCGCGTCGCCGAAGGCGGCAGCGCGTGGCCCCTCCAGCGCTTCGCGGCGGGCCTCAAGCCCGCGAGCTTGAGCGGGCTCCGTGCTCAGTTTGGTCTTCGCCTGTAGCTCGAAACACTCGGCCATCAGAAACGGCGCTTGCGGCAGGTGCGGATGCGCCTTCACGTCCGCCTCGACTCGGGCCAGCCTGTCGATGGCGGCGGCCTCAGCGAGCGCCGACAAGTCCGTTCGCGCCTGCTCCAACTCCGCCTCCAGCGCGTCGCTAAGAGCGGCGTCATACGCGGGCAAGCCCAAGGGCCGGTCCGCCGCGCTCGCCGCTCGGGCGCCGCTGGCGGGCACGAAAAGGAGGCCCCGGGCCGCTCCGAAGTCGTGGAGATCGGCGAGCCAGGGTCCGGTTGGCGGCCCGCTCGCGGCGGCTAGCGGGAGCGAGGCTGAAATCCAGAGGAAAACGACCGTATGGGGCACTGTGGGTGCATGTTAGTATGAAACCTTCGTCATTTTGCTTTCCGGATCGGCGCTTGCCGCGAGGTGCTCTTGCAGCTTGATTTCGTGAATCGCGAGCTGACCATCAAGCTCGTCTATTACGGCCCGGCCCTCAGCGGCAAGACCACCAACCTCCAGGCACTGCACAAGACGGCAGAGCCCGGGGCCAGCGGTCGCTTGATGACGCTTGAGACACGGGACGACCGCACTCTCTTCTTCGACCTCTTGCCTCTGACTTTTCGAAATCAGGGCAGCTTGGCCGTTCGGCTGAAGGTCTTCACGGTACCGGGCCAGGTCATCCACGCCTCCACCCGGCGGCTGGTGGTGCAGGGCGCGGACGGAATCGCGTTCATTGCGGACTCGCGCAGCGTTGAGACCCAACACAACGCTGAGTCTTTCATGGATTTGAAGGAGAACCTGAAACAGCACGGGCTGACACTCAAGCAGATGCCCGTGATCATTCAGTTCAACAAGCGTGATGTGCCCGACGTGCGGAGCGACGCCGAGATAGCTGAGTTGGCGGCGCAGGGTCGGGAGCCGGTCTATCTGGCTGTGGCCACGCGCGGGCAGGGAGTGGTTGAGAGTTTCGTCGGGTTGCTTCACCTCACGTGGAGCGCACTAGATGCTGAGCACGATCTGAACAAGAAGTTCGGCTTCGATTCGGAGGCCTTCCTGGCCGGCGTGGCCAAGAAGCTGGGTGATACGCGACCCCTGTCCGAAGTCTTGGGCGCATGCGTCGGCGGAGCGCTCGACGTGTTGCGGGCGGAGGCGGGCCAGTGACACTGCCGGCCGCGCCACAGCGGACGCTCGACGAACTCACGCTCGGCGGCAACATGAGCCTCGAGGACCTGCTGTCGCGTGACGGCTTGGCGGAGATGGTGAAGAGCGCCAACGAACTGTTCGGCGTGCCGATTCGCGTGTTCACAGAAGAAGGGAAGCTGCTGGCCGATGCGACTGAGGCCTTCGAACTCTACGCCTACCTCAATACGTCGAAGAGCGGCCGCGCTGCTCTGTCCGGGATTGTCGCCGCGGTAAAATCGCTCGCTCCCGATCCTGAAGGCGAGACCGGTTACCCCTGCGTCAGCGGCGCTCGCTATCGGGTGGTGGCCATCGTCTACGATGGGCGTCAGATCGGCCGGATGATCCTCGGCCCGTTCGTCCCCGGCGCGGCGAGCGAGCCGGCGAAATCGCTGCTTACGCTGGACCCGGAGCTTGACCCGGCGCGGTTGACGGAATTGTTTCAGAAGCTGCCGCGCGCAGAAGAGCACACCGTGAGCCGAGTTGCCGAGCACCTGGCTCGGGTGCTGGATCTGCTGCTTTTTAGCGGGCATCGCGCGCTCCTGACCAGCAACATGCACCTCGCCAGCGTGCGCGAAAATTTCCGCGAGCTCGAGGACAAGAACCAGAAGCTGCAAGTCGCCTACGACCGCCTCAAGGAGCTTGATCGTCTCAAGAGCAACTTCCTGGCCACGGTTTCGCACGAGCTGCGCACGCCCCTCACGTCCATCATTGGCTACAGCGAGATGCTGGTGGAGGGGCTCGCGGGGGCGCTCAGCCCCGAGCAGCATGAATTCGTTCAGACCATTCGCGACAAGGGCGACCAACTGCTTGCCCTGATCAAAGGCCTGCTCGATCTGTCCAAGCTCGAAAGCGGGACGATGAGCCTGCGCAAGAATCAGGTGGACGTGGCGGCGCTCGTGAAGGATGTGGTCGCGACCCTCGCGCCTTCAGCCCGCAAGAAGGAGGTCGATATTTCCTTCGAGGTGGAGCGTGGGGTCCCTCAGATTTGGGCCGATGCTGAAAGATTGCGCCAGGTCCTTTTGAACCTGACCGAGAACGCTATCAAGTTCACGCCGGCGGCGGGCTCGGTGCGCTTGGCTGCCCGTATCGCGGGCATGGAGGGCTCGTCGGGTCAGGATACCGGCGGCATGGTGCTCCTCGGAGCGCGCCGAACCGCGGTCGAGTTTCGGGTCGCGGATACTGGGATTGGTATCCCTGAGTCCGAGCGCGCCCGAGTTTTCGACGCTTTCTATCAAGTGGATTCCAGCAGCACGCGCGAGGCAGGGGGCACAGGTCTCGGGTTGTCGATCGTGAAACGCCTGGTAGACGGGCACGATGGCGTGATCCGGATCGAACCGAACGAGCCGCGTGGCACTGTGTTCGTCGTGGCTATTCCCGTGAAGCGCGCGACCATCGGCTAGCGTCGCGCGATGGCCAAGCCCAAGCGCGCGCGGGAGCCGATTAGCGAGTTCTCCCTGATCGAGCTGCTGAAGAAGACCCTCGGCGGCGGTGGCGGTGGCCGAGTCGAACTTGGCATCGGTGATGACGCGGCCCTGCTCCGCTTCGGCCGCGAGCGTCTGGTGGTCAGCGTGGACGATCAGCTCGAGGGGGTGCACTTCGACCTTCGCTGGCTCCGTTTGGAGGACGTGGGCTATCGTGCCCTTCAAGCGGCTGCCAGCGACCTTGCGGCCATGGGCGCGAGCCCACTTTGCGCTGTCGCCAGCCTGCATGTCCCGCGTGGCATGCTGCAGCCCGAGCTCGCAGCGGTGGCGCGCGGGCAGGCCCAGGCGGCGCGCG
>JANNWK010001193.1:0-21106 GCA_031408355.1 Myxococcales bacterium | reverse complement strand
AATGAACGCCCGCTTCTTGGAGCCCATGTAGCGGAGCGCGAGGTTGAGCGGGAAACCCATGGGCTAGCGCTCGCGTTTAGCAGCTTTTGCCATAGGCGCGGGGCGACGTCGCGCCCCCAAGGGGACAGCACGGCCGTGCGGGTCAAAAGCGCCGGCCGCGACCAATTGTGTCGTTCCCTCGCAATCGTTGCGGACCGTCATTCACAGTCAGGTGAAAGGTACCCAGCGGATCTGGCGTTTTCTCAGCTAGGGGCTGCGGCCCACACCTTGCATCGTCCCTCGCGCCTCCATGGGAAGGCCCAGCCGGTTCTGGTCTCATTGGAATCTGCCCGGCCCTCCGGCATCTGCGCTAGAAGTATCGGCGTGAACTGTTCCTGAGCGAGTCGATGACTGACCAGACGAAGCAGCCCAAGGTCCCGCCCCTTCTCGTCCGAGCAGTCGGTGCGAGCGGTGCCTGGCCGGCGACTCCGGGCGGCCCGACCTCGGCGCCGGGTCCGAGCGCTCCGCGAGTCCCGGCTCCGCCCGTGCCGCGCGCTCCGTCCTCCTCGGCCATCGCCGTGCAAGCAACGCAGTCTCCCCCAAGCGCGGAGCAGCTAGCCGGACTCAAGGTCGTCACGGTGGCGCCCGGGGCCGCTTCGTTCCCCGATATAGAGGACGTGACCAGCTCGCGCCTCAAGACGCTGCGTGAGGATCCCTACCTGGGATCAACCATCGACGGCCGCTACAAGGTGGAGGCGGTGCTCGGTGAAGGTGGCATGGGTGTCGTCTACCGCTGCGTCCACACGATCATTGGCAAGAAGGTTGCCATGAAGGTGTTGCGCGCCGATCTAGCGCGCGACGCGGAGGTCACAGAACGCTTCCTCAACGAGGCCAAGTCGGCCTCGACCATCGGCAACGCGCACATCATCGACATCAGCGACTTCGGTCAGTTTCACGACGGCTCGACCTATTTCGTCATGGAGTTTCTGGTGGGCGAGCCCCTCTCCAAGATCGTGGAGGGTGGCCAGGCGGTCCCGGTGTCGCGCATCATCCACATCGCTCGGCAGCTGGCCGAGGGGCTTTCAGCCGCGCACGCCGCCCAGATCGTTCACCGCGATCTGAAGCCCGACAACATTTTCCTGATCGATCGCGGGGGCGAGAAGGATTTCGTCAAAATCCTCGATTTCGGCATCGCCAAAGTGGCGACTTCCGGCGAAGGAGCGAAACTCACGCGCGCTGGCGCGGTGTTTGGAACGCCGCACTACATGTCGCCCGAGCAGGCCGCTGGGCAGCCCGTCGATCACCGGGGAGACATCTACTCGTTCGGTGTAATTCTGTACGAGCTGGCGAGCGGCCGCGTCCCGTTCGACGCCGACAACTTCATGGGCATCCTGACCCAGCACATGTACAAGGCGCCGGTGCCGATGCGCGCCTTGGTGCCGCAGCCGCAAGACGTCCCACCTGGGCTCGAGGCGGTCGTGCTCAAGTGCCTGTCCAAGCGAGCCGAGCATCGCTACCAGTCGATGGACGAGCTAATCGCCGAGCTCGACAAGCTCAAGGCGGGTGGAGTTCCGGACGCCGTCCCCGAAATGATGTCGCGCTCGGGTGGTTTCAATGTGCCGGCCGACTATTTCAAGAAGTCGCAAATGCCGGAGCCGGTGCCCGCGTCGCCTGGCTCCACGCACGCCCGCAGCAAGTGGCCGCTCGTGGCTGGGCTCGCGGGAGTCACAGCGGCACTAGCGATTGTCCTGGGAATTTTCGCGAAGAGCAGTCCGAGCGGAGCCCAGCCCGAGAGCGAACGGGCGCGGAACGCTGCGTCCACCACGTCGGACGCGCCACGTGTGGCCCCCCCGCCTGAGGACATCGGCATGAGCCGACAGGTCGCGCTCGCTGTCGTGCCCGGCGAGGCGCACGTTTTCCTGGGCGAGAAGGATTTAGGCACGAGCCCGGTCCTGATCGAAGTTGAAGACGGCAAACCCGTTACGCTGTCGATCCGCATGGACGGCTACCGCGACCACGCCCTAGTCCTCGACGGCACCGACGCGCGCGCGAGCGTGAAGTTGGAGCGACTCGCAACGCGAGGCGCCATCACCCCGCGCGCCGCCGCCCCGGCAGCCAAGAAGGTGGAGCCCAAGCCTGAACCGCGACGGAAGAAGCCAGGCTTGGGCGGCGAGATCGTCAATCCTTGGGATTGATCAAGGCGGGTTCATTGAGGCCAGGGTTCGGGCCGCGCAGCAGCGCGACCTCGCGTGAGGTCCTGGAGCAGCCCGAGCCCGAAGCCCGCGGCCCAGCCCGACTCCGTGCTATGGGCTGAGCGTGGCTTCTACGGAGCTTCTGCAACGGAGCGTACCGAGCGAGGTGCGTGAGCTGTGCCAGCGTCTACACGAGGGCGGCCATCGCGCCTGGCTGGTGGGTGGGTGCGTACGCGACGAGCTCATGCGGCAGGCTGCAGGAGAGGGCAATGGTCCCTCAGAGCGGGGCGACTGGGACGTCGCGACCTCTGCCAAGCCCGAGCAGGTCAGTAAGCTGTTCCGACGCGTCATTCCGACCGGAATCCAACACGGCACCGTGACCGTCCTACTGGGCAAGGGCCAGTACGAGGTCACAACGCTGCGCGGCGAGACGACCTACACCGACGGACGCCGGCCCGATGCGGTCTACTTCGTGGACGACATCAAGGACGACCTGGCGCGGCGCGATTTCACCATCAACGCGATCGCCTACGATGCGCTGGAAGATCGCTTGATCGACCCGTTCGGCGGTGTGGAGGACCTGACCCGCCGCCGACTGCGAGCGGTTGGCGTCGCGGCCGAGCGTTTCGCGGAGGATGGCCTGCGCGTACTGCGCGCTGCCCGTTTCGTCGCCAGCCTCGAGGTGGAGCTCGACCCGGAAACCGCTCGCGCCATCCAGCCTTCGCTGGACAGCTACCGCAAAGTCAGCGCCGAGCGCGTTCGCGACGAATGGCTAAAGACGATGAAGGCGCCCAGGCCGAGCCGCGCCTTCGAGATCATGAAGGACCACGGGCTGCTGGCGGTCACGGCGCCGGAGCTGCTCGAGTCCGCCGGCTGCGCGCAGAACCGCTACCATGCGTTCGACGTTTGGGGTCACGCCATGCATTGCCTCGATGCCGCGCCCGCGTCGCCGGTACTGCGCGTGGCAGCCCTATTGCACGACGTGGGCAAGCCGCGTTCGCGCGCCTTTAGTGACAAGACAAGCGACTACACCTTCTACGAGCACGAGCGGATCGGGGCCGAGATGGTCGAACCGATGCTATCGAGGCTCCGCTTCTCGAACGACGAGCGGCAGCGCATCGTAGCGCTCGTGCGCCACCACCTGGTTTGCTACGACGCCAGCTGGTCCGACGCTGCAGTGCGCCGCTGGATCCGTAGGGTGACGCCAGAGCTCGTCCCCGACCTTTACCTCTTGAACGAAGCGGACGTACGGGCCAAGGGCCGCGATGCGAGCCCAGACTTAGCAGCGCTGGCCGGCCTTAAGTCGCACGTCGAGCGGGTCATCGCCGCCGGCGCCGCCTTCAACATCAAGGACCTACGCCTCGACGGCCGCGCACTGATGCAGGAGCTAGGGCTGAAACCAGGCCCGGATCTTGGACGAATCCTCAAGGCCCTGCTGGAAGAGGTGGTGGATGAGCCGACGCTGAACCAGCGCGAACTGTTACTTGAGCGTGCCCGCGCCCTGCTTTGAAGTGTCCTCGGGCACGATCGCGATCGCATACGCCACCGGAGCCAGCGGGAGGCGTTGCTTCGCTGCTACTTCAGGCCCAAACCACACGCCCGCGGAGGGCCCGCCGTCGAGGTTGAGCGCAACGCGACAGCCAAACCCCCGGGGTGGCGGATCGCGCAATAGCGCGACGCTCTCGAACAGTGTCGGACCATCGCCGCGCGGCGCAGCAATGACGATGAAACGCAGCGCGCCCTCCGCCAGACACGCCACCGTGCGCGCCGCGCGCCGACCGTCGTCGCGACGTACCCCGGGGCGCCCGTTCGGTTCGACGATCAAAGGAAAGCTCTGAATGGCCAACTCGGGCTGCCAGGAAAGGCCTGAGAAAGGGCCCACGAAGAGCTGGTCCCCTTTGAGGGCCAGCACGCCGCCTTTCGACGTGTCGGTCCTGGGCGCGAGGTCACGTCCCTGACTCCTCAGCCAGGTGCTGGGCCGGAAGTCGGACTCGAAGTAGCCGCCGTTGACTACCGCCAGCGCCCCCGGCGGCAACAAACGATTCAGCGGCGCGCCGCGCGAGTCGAGCGCGATCTCGAGCCGGGCGCGCTTGAGATCGACGCTCAGCTCGCTAAATCCCCACAGCGTGGAGCGAGCGATACTGCCGCTGCGCACGCCTAGGCCCGCCACCGAAAGCTCGCTCGAGACGACCAGCGGCATGCCGCTCCGCGGTCCGGGCACGACCGGATTCGCCCCAACTCCGGAAGCCGAACCCGATGGCACCGCAACGCCCGCAGCTGGCGCGTTGGTCACGAAAGGGCTCGCCGGCTGCTCGCAGGCCAGCAACCCCAGCGCGAGCCACAGCCCGCCGGCCACACCGAGCGGCCCCGTGCGCAAGCACGTCGTCATCAGCATGCTCAGCCCTTGTGCCTGCTGCGGTACTCCGAGGGCGACACCTCGTTGATGGCCCGGAAGACGCGCGAAAAATAGAGTTGATCGCGATAGCCCAGCATAGCCGCGATGCTCTTGACGCTGCGATTGGACGTGTCGAGCAGTTGGCAGGCGCGATGCATGCGCACCCGCGCCAGGTAGTCCATCGGAGCGTACCCCGTGTATGCCTTGAACAACGCCGAGTAGTGCGAGCCAGAAAGCCCAGCGATTTTGGCCAGGCTGGCGACGTCCAGGGCAGCCTCCATGTGGCGCTTGAGGTAGTCGACACTCTGGGCGACACGCTGCTCGGTATTGTGGAGTTCGCGCTTGGCTTCCCGGGCGCGGCGCACAAGCAGCGCCAGCAGGTGGGCAAGGGCCTGCCCCGAGTGTGCAAGCTGCACGAAGGCATAGCCCTGCTCGGCGACGTCTAGCACCTCGTCGAACAACGCCACCGTTTGAGCGTCCTTGCCGACGAAGAGCACGGTCGCCGCCGTCGTGGCTCCGAGCTCATGCAGAAAGTGAGGGAGGAGCCGGCCCTTGGCGTGCACCCAGTGAATCGTCCAGGGGCGCCGTTCGTCCGCCCAGTACTTGTGGCTCAGCCCGGGAGGAACCACGAGAAGGTCGCCCGGTCCGACGCTCAATTCTAGGCCTCCGGCACGGCACCAACCGCGCCCCATCACGCAGTAGATGAGAATGGCTTGGTCGATAGCCTCCGTACGCGCGCGTGCATGCCCACCGGCCTTGGGGAAGTAGCCGACGTCCGTCGGAATCATCGCCCCGAGCAGCGGCTGCTCCTCGGCTCTAGCTACCACCGCGCGCGGCAGCACGACGATGCGCTGCCCCGGAAATCCCTCGGCTCGTTCTTCGACTGACACGGCAACTCCGCGGGCAACACTAGCCCGAACTCATGGAATCATCCATATCGCGACGATGCCGCCCGATGCAGCCCGGACGTTGCTCGATCGGGCCGTCGACGACTAACAGCCGGGCCTCAGCCGCGTCGCAGCATCGTAAACGATTTCGAACCCACGCGATTGGTCACCTCGGCCACCGTCGCGAAGCCGAGCCGCTGGTAGAGCCCCACCGCGGGGTTCGCAGCCCGGACGCTCAGCGAAATGCCGCCCGGTTCCGAGCCACACAGCTCGAGCAGCCGCACCAGCACGCGCGTCCCCAATCCGCGCCCCCGTTCGCCCGCAACAGTGGCCACGGCCAGTTCGGGCGTCCGCTCGTCCACGAACGTCTCGCCCGCTTCCTCTTTCGAGAACCGCCGAACCCACGCGCAACAAACCGGCACGCCGTCCACGGGACGAATCGCCACCACTCCGAGGTCGCCCTCACGTCCCCAGCCTCGCCAGTACTTCGCCAAATGCACGTCCACGAGCGCCTTCTGGATCGGCTCGGACGAATCCTCCATGCGCGCCGCGATCGTCAGAAAGCTGAAGATGAGCGCCGATTCAGCGCCGCCAACCAGCCGGAGCTGCTCGGGCTCGTACAGCGAGCCTTGAATGGGATTGGTCACGGTGCTCACGTAAACCCAATGTATCCGCGCGCTGCCACCGGAAAAAGCCCGCTCCGCCAAAACCCGTCGTCGAAATCCAGAACTTCGATATAGAGTCCCCGCCTCTCCCAGGGACTCCAGTCAATGCCGAAACTCACCGACCATATTGTTTTCAACGACAAAAAGCTTGAGCGCAAGTACGCGAACAGCCCAATGCCGATGGCCCACCTGTACGAAGCGTATTTCGACGGTGACCTCGACATACCGGGAGATATTTACGCCTTCTTGAGCGATCGCCAGCTGCTCGTAAAAAATAGCCTGACCACGCGGCACTTCCACTGGGCCGTGACCAAGTTCATCCCTGAAGCGACCATCCACTCGAAGAGCCAGGATGAGCGCATCGTCCGCGAGCACTACGACCGGGGCAACGATTTCTTCGGCTGGTTCCTAGGAGAACGCATGGTTTACACCAGCGGCTTCTTCCTGAACACCGGCGAGAGCCTGGAGCAGGCCCAGGACAACAAGATGAACCTGGTTTGCAGGAAGCTCCAGCTCGACCGTGGCAACCGCCTGCTCGACATCGGTTGCGGCTGGGGCACGCTGACCCGCCACGCCGCCAAGCACTACGGCGCTGAAGCCACCGGGGTCACCATCTCCGAGAATCAAACCGAGTTCGGTAACGGCCGCATCAAGGAGTGGGGCCTCGAGGATCAGGCGCGCATCCTGTGCAAAGACTACCGCGACATTCCGGCGCAGAAGTTCGACCGCATCGTTAGCCTTGAGATGGTCGAGCACGTCGGCGTGAAGAACCTGAGCGCGTTCTACGAGCAGGTCGGTGACCTGCTGACAGATGAAGGACTGTTCCTCCTACAGTGGACAGGCCTCCGTCGCGGCTTCCGCCCGGAGGATCTGATCTGGATCATGTTCATGGGCAAGTACATTTTCCCCGGTGCCGATGCGAGCTTGCCGCCGTCCGCGATGCTGAAATCGATGGAAAAGGCCGGCTGGGAAACGCATAGCGTGGAGAACGTGAGCATCCACTATTCGTGGACCATTCGTAAGTGGCACGACAACTGGCTCAGCAACCGCGACGCCGTCGTCAAGGCGTACGGTGAGCGCTGGTATCGCATTTGGCATTTCTTCCTGGCCTGGTCATCGATCATCGCAACCCAGGGGAATGCCGCATGTTTCCAGGTAGTGCTGAACAAGAATCAGGATGGCTACGACCGCACGCGTTGGGTCAGCCGCAAGGCAACCATTCTCGGCGATCGCGAGCCTGCCGCTGCGTTCCCGCAGAGCAACGAAGCGAAGCCTTCTCTGGTGCTCAGCTAAACTGCTCAGCCGCAGCGTAGCTGCGTGCGTCTCGAGGGGCGCGTTGCCAAGGGCAGCGCGCCCTTCTGCTTTCTAGCGTGGGTACAGCAGCAACTGCGTGCAACGAAAGAGCGCGAGCTTCTTGGCGGTGCCCTTGACGCCGACCACAGCGTCCCAAACCTGGGTCGTGCGCCCCATATGGACAACAGTGGCCACGCCCTCGACGACGCCTTCGGTGGCCGTGGCCAAGTAGTTCGTCTTCAGCTCGATGGTGGTAAAGCTCATGGCAGCCTCGGGCAGGTGAGCGATACAGCCGTAGCCCGCGCAGGTGTCCGCCAGAGCGGCGACGCTGCCGCCGTGCATGAAGCCGTTCGGAGACGAGAGGAAGGCTCTCACCTCGAACTCTGCGCGCAGCATGCCCTCCCCCACTTCGGTCACGACGATCCCCAAATGTTCCGGTAAATGCCCCAAGCTGAGGGCATTGAAGTAGGCGGGAGTGCGCTCAAGGTGCCGCAAAAGCTGGTTCCAGGAAGACCGCGAGGCCAGGTGAAACGAGGCAAGCCGACGCGAGCCGAGCCGCCGGCACCGAGACGCCGCCGCTCACGTCCCGCTGGTCGCGGGCTTCGGAGCACCAAAAATGCTGGCCGGGCGTCGCTTCTCTGTCTTGTCCTTACGCTTCTCGCTGTAGGTCGGGATGACGGTTCGCTGGCGAGGCGGCAAATCCTGCCCGGCCATGACCGCCATGATCTCCTGGGAGTCGAGCGTTTCCCGCTCAAGCAAGGCGGTAGCCAACGCGTCGAGCTTGGCGCGATTATCCGTGAGCACCTGCCTGGCCCGACCGTACTGCTCGTCGACGATGCTCCGCACCTCTTGGTCGATTTCCGTAGCGGTCGTTTCTGAGTAGTCCTCGCGGCGCGAGGTCATTTCGCGGCCCAGGAACACGCTCTCCTCGTTATCGCCGTAGGCGACGGGACCCAAGCGTTTGGTCATGCCCAGCTCACACACCATGGCGCGGGCGAGGCGTGTGGCGCGTTTGATGTCGTCCTGGGCGCCGGTCGTGATTTCCTGAAACACGATCTCCTCGGCGACGCGGCCGCCAAGGGCCATCGCGATACGAGCCCTGGTTTGCCCGCTCGTCATCAAGTGGCGATCCTCGATCGGGAGGAACATGGTGACACCCAGCGCCGCGCCACGGGGAATGATCGAAACCTTGTGGACGGGATCGTTCCCCTCCACCAGTGTGCCGACAATGGTGTGACCGGCCTCATGCCAGGCCGCCGTACGTCGCTCGCTCTCACTCATCACCATCGAGCGGCGTTCGGTGCCCATCATGACCTTGTCCTTGGCCAGCTCGAAGTCCTCCATCGACACCGCGTCTTTGTCCTGGCGAGCTGCCAGCAACGCGGCTTCGTTCACGAGGTTCTCCAGATCCGCACCGACGAAGCCGGGCGTGCCCGCAGCGATGATGCCGAGCTCGACGTCGCCAGCAAGCGGAACCTTCTTGGTGTGCACAGCCAGGATGCCCTCGCGACCGCGAATATCAGGGCGCGGAACGGTGATGCGGCGGTCGAACCGACCTGGCCGCAAAATCGCAGGATCCAAGACGTCCGGGCGGTTGGTTGCCGCAATGATGATGACGCCCTCATTCGATTCGAAGCCGTCCATCTCGACGAGTAGCTGATTCAAGGTCTGTTCGCGCTCGTCGTGGCCACCGCCCAGGCCGGCGCCTCGGTGTCGACCCACCGCATCGATTTCATCGATAAAGATGATGCACGGCGCGTGTTTCTTGCCCTGCTCGAACAGATCGCGCACCCGGCTAGCACCGACACCCACAAACATCTCAACGAAGTCGGAGCCGGAGATGCTGAAAAATGGCACCCCAGCCTCGCCGGCAATCGCGCGGGCAAGCAGTGTCTTGCCGGTGCCGGGAGGACCCATCATCAGCACGCCCTTGGGAATGCGGCCGCCCAAACGCTGAAACTTCTTTGGATCCTTGAGGAAGGCGATGATCTCTTCGACCTCGTCCTTCGCCTCGTCGATGCCGGCTACGTCGGCAAACGTGATCTTGTTCTGTGACTCGCTCAGGAGCCGAGCGCGGCTCTTGCCGAAGCTCATGGCCTTTCCGCCGCCGGCTTGAAGCTGGCGCATGAAGAGATAGAACATGACGATCAAGAACAGCATCGGCAGGAGCACCGTCAGCAGAGGCGTGAGGAAGGGGCTCCCCTCGTCCTTCTGGTAGGTGACCTTGACCCCACTCTTCACGAGGTCCGCCGCAGCCTCGTCGTCCTTCACCGGACCCACGGAGCGCTGACGCACCGGGGCGTCCTTGCTGCCCGGAACCTTGACCAGGAAGCTGTACTCGCGATCCTTGATCTCGACCTCGTCCACGTGCCGCTGTTCCTTCGGCGCCTTGGTGAGCGCGATGAACTCGCTGTAGGCGATGTCTGGACGCTGCGGGTTGTCGACGCTGAGAAAATGCCAGATCGACAAGAACGCGACGAGAACGACTACCCAGAGAAGAAGGGTCTTCGGCGGTTGCTTCACTCGGAACCTCTAGAAACGAAAAAAGCCTTTGGGGCCAATCGGATCATGCCACCCATGGCCCGAAACGTCGATTCCCCAAACGCATTTTTATGCGCTAAGTCGAGCTTAACGCTTGCTTTCGGGTGGTCGTTTTGCGGCCGTCGTGCCGTTCGTGCCCTTGGGCTCGACAAGGGCGGCAGGGCGCCGTGTCGAGCCGGCGACGACATCTCGGCCACCCGCCACGCGGATGGTGACGGGCCTGCCCAGCCGACTCGCCCGCAAGACCTCACGGATCTGGGCTCCATTCAGTTCAGGAGCGCCGGGCAAGACTGAAACGGCCGGCAGCTCAGTACCGGCGAGAGCATCGGCGAGAGCGTTCAGATGGCGAACGATCTGCGGGGCAAGCTGGGTCATGAGAGGGAGGAGCTCGCGTCGCACACGCACACGTAGAAACGCGGCGTTAGCATTCGACGGATCCTCGGCGAAGGCCAGACCGTGCCGTCCCAGGTGTAAAAGGACGTCGGCCTTGGCGGCGCGAAGCAGCGGCCGCAAGAGGTCATCAGACCGGGGAGCCAGCACCGCAAGGCCTCGGGGGCCGGAACCGCGAAGCAGCCGCAACAGGAGCGTTTCGGCACGATCGTCGGCGTGGTGCGCCGTCGCGATCAGCGCTCCCCCCGCTTGTGCCGCGACCCCTCGCAGCACCGCGTAGCGCGCTTCGCGTGCCCTCGCCTGGAGGTTGGGGCCCGGCTCCAGCTTGAGTCGGGTTCGAGCGAACGGCACGCCCACCCGCGCCGCGAGCGCCTGCGCCAAATCCAGCTCGGAACCGGCCTCGCGCCGCAATCCATGGTCGACTCCGTGAGCGAAAACCGAGAAGCCAAGCTTGGGCGCTAGCCGCGCGAGCACGTCGAGCATCACCTGTGAATCTCCTCCGCCGGACACCGCAACGAGCACGCGTTGCCCCTCAAGCTCGCCGCATTCTTCCTGCAGCGAGCGCCGAACGAGGGTCATCAGGCTCGGGGGATGCGAGCGGGGCACGGGCCCACGAGTGTAAAGCTCAGCTTGCCCGCGCGGTTGGACTGTTCTCGGTCAGTCAGAATTCTTGTTAAGAATCAGCGACTTGAGCGCCAGCCGCTCACTGAAACGGCTGCGCGGGCTGGCCACGCTGAAAGAAGAAGCGAAACGCGCCCGCAACCCGGCTCGGAGCGGGCGCATCAGGGCGCACTTGTTCGCGCGGGTCGGCAAAATCCACGCTGAAGTTGGCGTCGGTCAGGCGAGCGTCGGAGTTCTCCTCGTTGGGGTTTCCGCTGAAGAGGGAATGGAAAGTGATCTCGCCCGCCACCGAATACGTCGCGCTGTTTTGCTCGTGGCAAGTCTGGTGCAGGTAGAGGGAGAGCGTGACGAGGGGCGCGGGCTCGGTCGTGAACGGTTGCCCGGGCGGGGCGACCCCCGACGGAAGCCCCACCTGAATCGGTTGGCCAAGACGCGCCCGCACCGCGTCCAAGTCGCTGACCACCACAGTAAGCCCGTCGGATGCCTCCTGATTGTTGTCACCACGCTGAATGCGGACCAGCAGGGACTCCTCTCGGTAGGGGTTGGCGGCAAAGAAGTCCGGCTGCAGGTCGAAGGGGCCGTTCCAACAACCTCCGATATAGAGCTTCTCGCTTTTGACCTCGCCCTCACCGTCGCCGACCGTGCAACCGAGCCCCAGCGGGAAGGCCAGCAAGACACCCCACGGCCTGAGGTTCACAACACCGCCTCAGGCGAACGGGCAGTAGCGGTGATCGCCGGCGGCCGAATCAGGCCACCACCCAAGACGCGCTCTCCGGCGTAGAACACCGCAAATTGTCCGGGGACCACGGCCTGAACGGGCTGGTCGAACACCACCCTCACGCCGTCGACGCTCCGCACGACCCGAGCCGGGTGGGGCGTGCCACGATAGCGCACCTGAACCTGCATCGCGGCCGGCAGTGCAACGTCCTCGGCCAGCGCGACGTCGGCAAGCTCCGTCTCCCTCGTCAGTAGCCTCTCGACAGGCCCCAGCTCGACCCGCCCGCGCTTGGCATCGATGTCCACGACGTAGCTTGGTTTGCCGAGCGCCACGCCGAGATTGCGCCGTTGACCGATAGTGAAACGATGTACGCCGGTGTGCTCGCCCACGACGCGGCCCGTATCGTCCACGATGGGTCCGGGTCTCAGGCGATCGGGGGCGCGGGCCGCCACGAAAGCGTCGTAGCGCCCCGCGGGCACGAAGCACAGCTCCTGACTCTCACCTTTGTCGGCGCCCGGCAGCTTGAGCCGCTGCGCCTCGGCCCGCACCTCACCCTTCTGCAGATCCCCCAAGGGAAAACAGAGCCGCCGCAACGTTGGCTGGCTGAGCATGTGGAGGAAGTAGCTTTGATCCTTGGTGGCGTCGCGACCACGGTGAAGTTCCGTGCGCTCCTCGTGCTGAACGAGGCGCGCGTAGTGACCCGTAGCCACACGTGCGGCGTCCAGACGGTCTGCTAGCTGCACGAGCTCGCGGATTTTGACGCCGCGATTGCAGCGAACACACGGACTCGGCGTTTCGCCAGCCAGGTAGCCCTCCACGAATGGCTCAATCACCTCGCGCTGAAATAGCTCGCGGCGGTCGAACGCGTAGTGAGGAAAACCGAGCGCATCCGCCACGCGCCGCGCATCGTGGATGTCCTCCGGGGCGCAACAGCGACTCTTCACCGAACTGTCGTCCGGGTAATCCCAGAGGTGAAGGGTCACGCCGACCACGTCAAAGCCCTGCGCCAGCAAGCGCGCCGCAGCCACGGACGAGTCAACGCCGCCGCTCATGGCCACCAGGATGCGTTCGCGCTTGCCGATCACTGGCCGCAGACTAGCTAAGTTCCCCCGCTCCGCCCGAACTTGTCGCGCTCAATGGGGCGAAACGACGGTCCGGATGGCATTGGTCGCGCGGTCGACCAGCTTGGCGACCAGGTCGACGGCCTCGCTATACCGGTAAATCCCGGCCTGCAGGGCGATGAGCTGCGCGGAGTCGAGCCCGCCGAGGTCGCCCCGAACCGCACGGGCAATCAGGGCCTCCCCCCGATCAACGGCTCCCCCCACGCCTCTCAAGGCGTCGATAAAGGAGGCTCCGCCCTCGACCTGGGGACCTGCTCCAACCGACGGCGGTCGAGTGGTGGTGGGTACGCCCTCGAAACCAGCGCTCTCTCGTGTGATCCGCATGTCCCCGCTACTCGGCCACGGAACGGGTCAGTTGCGGCCAAACGCGCCGCGGTGACCCAGCTCACGCTTGGCGCAGGCGCCTGGCCAGCCGTTGCATGGCCCGGGAGTGCAGACGACTCGCCCATGACTTACTCAGGCCGAGCGATTGCGCGACGTGGTCGAAGCGTTCGCCGCCCAGGTAGTGGCGTCGCACGAGTTCTGCCTCTTCGCTCGGGAGACCTTCGATAGCCTCCCCTACCAGCGCCAGCAGTTGAGCGCGCGAGAAGGCTTCCTCAGGGCTATCGGCTGTCGAAACCTGAATGGGTTCGCCCTCCTCGCCCAGCACCCCCGGCGCTATCAACCCGACCGCCATCGCGGCGGTCATCGCGGCCAAATGCTCGCCAAGAGCGTGGTCAGCCTGGGCCCGGGTTGCGCCGGCCGAAGCGGCGGCGAACGTATCCTCGGCCGTGCCCTCGCTGACCCTGAGCGACGCCGACAATCCGTTCAAGCGCTCGTAAGTGCGACGCGGGAGCTGCGCCGTCGAGCGGATGCCATCGATGATCGCCCCCCGAACGCGGAAATTCGCGTAGGCGCGGAACGGTACGCCGCGGTCAGCGTCAAACTTGCGCGCAGCGTCCAGCAGCCCCTCGCGGCCGTAGCTGCGGAGGTCATCCAACTCCACGGCGGAACCGAGCGCCCGCAGCGTCTGCCGAGCAATAATCTCCACCAGCTCCAGCTGAGCCTGAAAGCGAGCCAACACTTCGGGCGAATCGGGGCCACGAGACCGAGGGTCCTGAGCCGAGGGGGAGGCCTCTGACGTCGCCATGCCTCCCGACGATCTACCAAATCGCTGGGTCCGTGGGTTTCGAATCCGGCCGAGCCGTGACATATTGCAGCGCCATGTTCCGCTGGGGTCGAGCCTCGGTAACCTACGCCTGCATCGCCGCGGCGGCCTTGATGCTCGGGCACGGCTTCGGTCGAGGCTCACTGCTCACGTATGGCGTCCCCTGGCTCCCTCTGACCGGCGCCGAAGCTCACCTGTTCAGTGTGGTTCTGGGCAGCGTCTTCGCCGCTGTCGTGGTCTTGGCCACCCGCGTCCTGGTGGTCAACCTGGCCTGGGCCAAGAATCTACATCGAGATCTACGACCGCTGACGTTCCACCTCGACGGCGTGGGTATTCTGGCGATAGCTTCACTGTCCGCGATAGCCGAGGAGCTCGTGTTTCGAGGGCTGCTGCTCGGGTGGATCGGTCTGTTGCCGCAAGCGCTGCTCTTCGGCGTCATCCACGCGCAGCTCACCGGGCCGAGCCGCTGGGTATGGGTGGCCTGGGCGACCCTGGTCGGCCTCGCGCTAGGGGCCATGTTTCAGCTGACCGGCTCGCTACTCGGCCCGGTCCTCGCGCACGGCCTCATCAACGGCCTTAATCTGCTCTACCTCAAGGCACACGATCCGGTGCCGCCCCGGCATTCCCTGGGTGGCCTGCTCACGGACCGACGCTCGCCAGTACCGGACCGGAGTTCACCCCTGCCCGAGCGGCGACCGAACGTGCCGCTCGGCCGCCGAGCCTAGGCGGGACCGGAGTCCCCTGCCCGGCCAGAAAGTAGCGAAAATTCGGGCGTTCCGGAGCCGGCATCGCTCGCCGCCCGGCGTTCTGCGCTACCCTGAACCGCGCAGCCGCAAACAGAATGTCCGAGATCGAGTCTGGTCACCCTGAGGATCGTCCGCGGGTTCTCGTCGTCGACGACGAGAAGTTTATCCGCGACATCATCGCCGACTTCCTCGGCATGGAAGGCTACATCGTCCGCACGGCGGAGGATGGAACGAGTGCCGTCGCCGAGCTCTCGCGAGCTCGCTACGACATGGTGATAAGCGATCTGAAGATGCCCAAGATGGGCGGGCTGGATCTGCTCAAGGAAGTCGCCAAGGTCCATCCGGACACCTTGACCGTGATCATGACCGGATTCGGCACCGTCGAGACGGCCATCGATGCGATGAAGCAGGGCGCCTACGACTACATTCTCAAGCCGTTCAAGGTCGAAGAGATCGTGCATATCGTGCAGCGCGGCCTGGAGAAGCGCCGACTCTCAGCCGAGAACCTGCGCCTTCGCGAGGCGCTATCCCTGTACAAGGTGAGCGAAGCCATCGCAGCCAGCCTCTCGCTCGACGAGGTCGTTGCCACGCTCGCGGACGGTGCGCTGTCGGAGGTTCGAAGCGACGTCGTCATGACTTGGCTGGCGGACGGCGAGGGCGCCTTCACGCTCCGCAGCCTGAACTCCAGCGCGCTTCTTGAGGAGGGGGAGGAGCTTGGCGAGCTGGATCCCGCGAAGGTGACTGAACGCCTCAGTTTGGGCCCCATCATCGAGCACGGCGCGCGAGCGCGCGAACTGTTCTCGACGCACCCAGCGCGTCAGGTTTCGAGCTTGATCGTGGTCCCGCTCAAGATGCGTGACCGCTTGCTCGGGTTTGTCGGTACGATCTCGCTGACGGCGAGTAAACGCTTCGACGAAGGGCAGCGCAAGCTCCTCACCATCATCGCCTCTCGCGCAGCAGCAGCCATCGAGAACGCACGGCTCTACGAGGATTTGCAGGCCACGTTCCAGCAGACAATCCAGAGCCTGGCTCGCACCATCGACAAGATGGACCGTTACACTAGCGGACATTCGGAGCGGGTAGCGCGTTACTCTGTGAACTTGGCGCGCTGGCTGGGGTTGCCGGAGAGCCAGATCGAAATCGTTCGCCACTCCGCGTTGATGCATGACATCGGCAAGATTGGCTGCGTCATGAACCTCAACAAGGCGGGCAAGCTGACCCAGTCCGAGTACGAGGTCTTCAAGCGTCACCCAGCCTACGGCCGAGAAATCCTGGACCCGATCAAGTTTCTAGGTCCGGTCATACCGGGCGTTCACCTGCATCATGAGCGCTGGGACGGGCGAGGTTATCCGCTGGGTCTCGCCGGCAAGGACATCCCGCTCATCGCCAGGATCATCTCCGTCGCCGACACCTACGATGCCATGACGAGCGACCGCGCCTACCGCCGGGCGCTGCCTCACGAGGTGACGGTCAGCGAGATAGAGCGCTGCTCCGGCACGCAGTTCGATCCCGACATCGCTGGGACCTTCACGGAGCGCATCGAGCTATTGAGGGAAGAGCTACGAGCCACCGGGCACGACTTGCCGGAGTAGCGAAAGCATGAGCGCCAAGCGCGTCCTTTCGGGCCACTTCCTGGGGCAATTCGCGTACGAGCCGTGCCTGCTGCTTCAGGAACGGCTGCACGCAGCCCGCGTCGCCGGCAGCATCGGCGATACGGTGCTGTTCGTGGAGCACCCAGCCGTGATCACGCTGGGGCGCGGCGCCCATGCCGACCATCTACTGGCGTCTGCGGACGAGCTCGGCGAACTTGGGGTGCAGGTGGTTCAGACCGGACGCGGTGGCGACATCACGCTGCACGGCCCGGGTCAGCTCGTCTGCTACCCCGTGCTGGATCTGGCTCCGGACCGCAAAGACGTACGGCGCTACGTGAAGGATCTTGCCGAGGTCATGCGGCGCGTCGCGCTCCAGTACGGCGTAGACTCGGGCCTGGTGGACGAGCACGTGGGACTGTGGACCAACCGCCAGTCAGCCGGGGCTTTTCGGGGAGTCGACTCAGCTTCGGACTTGGCCAAGCTGGGCGCCATCGGCGTGCGCATCTCGCGCTGGGTCACGATGCACGGCTTCGCGCTGAACCTGAGCACATCGCTCGCGCTGTTCGCGCTGATCGTGCCCTGTGGCATTCGTGAATATGGCGTCACTTCGCTGGCCGAGCTCATCGACAATCGCTCGTGTCCGACCGTGGTCGAGGCGGCGCCTCAGGCCTTCGCTGCGTTGCTCAACGTGTTAGACGCAGACCTAGAACGGTCAACCTTCGTCGTGGGTGAGCCGCCCGCCACGATCAGCACATTGCCCAGCGGCGTGCGCTCCGAAGCCCCCTGAACGCTACAGGCGAGTCCCGCCGCCGCAAGTACATGCGTGAGCTCGCGAGCGGACCGATAGTGGCGAGCGCGGCCGCGATTAAGCCCAATTTTACGGGCGATCCATTCAAGCAGTCGCGTGATCCCGCTGCGCGCTCCCGGCACGGCATCCAGCTCGCGCACCAGCAACCTGCCGCCCGGTGTCAAACGGGCCGCACACGATCGCAGCACGAAGTCCTGTTCAGCGCCCGACAAGTAGTGGAGCACATCGACAAGCAGCACGGTGTCAAAGACCGATGGATCGGGCTGGGCAGCGTCGCCGACCCGAAAATCTGCGTCAGGCCCCGCCAGCGCCGCCACCTCAATCTTCCGGGGATCGGCGTCGATACCCACGAGCGCCCGCGCACGCCCCAGCTCCAGCAAGAAGAGACCAAGCTGGCCGCGGCCACAGCCCAGATCAAGCACGCGACCGAAGTCGCCAGGCAACCCCGCGACGAGCCCGAAGACCGGATCCACCGCGAGCTTTCCGGCCACGTAGTAGCGCTGCGCGCGTGGCACGTGGGCGTAGCGCCTTCGAGTGCGGGCCAACGCTGCCTCGAGCTCGGTCAGCGCAGGTTCGACCTGCTCAAGTCCGGGGCGGCGCTTGCTGAGCCAGAACCAGACGCACGAAAAACCGAGCAGCGCCAACGACGTTCCCAACACCAGCGACCCGAGCACCAGCTGTCCAGTGAACCCCAGCGCCTTCGTTTGCCACGCCTGCTGAACGCCAAACTCAACCCATGCGCCGGTTGTGAGCCAGGCACCAAGCTCTACCTCCGCCACGATCAGCGCGGGCAAGAGGAACGGATTGGAGATGTTCGCGGCCAGGTAGGCCAGCGCGGCATCGAGCTTGAACGGCAAGCAAACCGCCAGCACCAGGACGAAATGCAGCCCATAAAGCGGCTGGCATCCGATGAACAAGCCTACCGCGACGGCGAGCGCCTTTTGGAAAGGTGACCCGAGCGTGCCGCGCAAACGCTGCCACAGCACGAGCAGGAAACGCTTCACCCGCCTGGCTGCTCCGAGCGGCTGCGCTGGGCCTCGGCCAACCTTCGGTACATGACGGCATTCTTGTTGTCGGCATCTCGCGCAAGCACCGCGTCAAATTCCTGGATGGCCGGGCCGAACTCGCCCGCCGAAAGATGCATCACGCCGAGCAACAGCCGAGCCTGCCCATAATTGGGATTGCTCTGGCGCGCGGTTTCGAGCTGCTCGCGAGCGCGCTCCGGCTGGTTGGTGTCGCGGTAGAGCACCGCGAGCTTGGTTCGCAAGTCGGCGAACGTGGGGCACAGCGCGACCGCACGCTCGAGCTCTTGGACCGCCTCGGGGACCATGCCGGCGTCCTGATAAGCCTGGCTGATCTCGGCGTGCATGTTGGCGATCTTGCCCTTCGCGAAGGGATCCCCCTTGGCGAGTCCCCCGGCGCCACGATGCCGAATCTGCGTGTAGATTTGGCGAGCCGAATCGTACTTCCCGAGGTCGTTGTAGGTGACCATCAGGTTTAGCTGAGCTTCGGTGTAGTTGGGGTTGAGGCTAACGGCCTTCTCGAAGTAGTGCTCAGCCTGGGTGAAGTCCCCCTTGGAGTGCGAAATCACGCCAAGCATGTCGAAGACGTCCGCGAAACGGTCGGTCTCCGCAACGACCTGCTTTAACAGGTACTCGGCCTTATCGAGCTCGCGCTTCTGATAGTGCTCCCGGCCCAAAAGGAGGAGCTGTTTGACGTGGTCGTCCATTGCCGGGGGCTATGGAAGCCCAGAAGGCCCGGGAAAGTACAGCGCCCGCTCGACTTCCCCAGAAAACGCGCGACCTCTGGCTCCCCCGACGGGACGCCGCCCGGACCGGCTTGCCGCCCTGGGCGTTCCTTGCTAGTTCGCCCTCGTGGCCTCTCCGCCGGGCGCCGGTGGTTCACGCTACGTCGGCCGCATCGTTGATCCCAACGTTCGCGAGGACGAGCAGCTGGAACCCGAAGTCGAGCTGAACCCCGCCCCGGGGTTGTCGGCCGAAGCCTCATCGGGTGACGAAGGTGGCGGGACCGAGATGCCGAGCGCAGGGCCAGCAGGCGCACCGGAGCCGAGCGGGGCAGGCGCCGGGCGCGGCGCTGAGGTCCGTGAGCGGCTGCTCGCGAAGGCGCGCGCCTCCGCTCAGCAAGCCGCGACCGATGAGCGGGGCTCGTTGGCCAGCGAGCTGGAAACCATAGGTCGCGGGAGACCTCCTTCCACGGTCGACACGGAAACGTTCGCCCCGCCGCCTGCGTCAGGACGCGCACCGTCATCGCCGCTGCTATCGAATCCGACGCCGGAGCTGTCGCCGAACCTGGTCGCACTATTTTCAGTGCTGGTCGGAATCGCAGCTATCGCCTCGCTCACCGCGCTGTTCATGAGCGTTGAGACACGCTTTCCGGAAACCGGCGCGCCGCCTCCGCCGGTGGTAGCGAGCCCGTCGCCCAAAGCGCCACCGCCGGCAGGACCTGTCGCGCGCGCCAAACGGCAGCGCCAGAAGCAGCCAGGCCCCTGGCGGCTCGCGGATGCCAAAGGCGACACGCGCTACCGCTTCGTTGAGGGCACAATCGGGACCGACTCGTTCTTGAAGGCATTCACGGCGGCCGGCGTGGCCGAACAGCAAGGCTACCGGGTGCTGGCCGCAATGCGTGGCGTGCGCGATCTGGACAAGTGCGGCAAGCGAGATCGTTTCCAGGCGCTCGTAACGCGTGGTCAGGGCAAGCTGTTCGCCTTTGAGTACTTGGTAGGGCCCGAAGAGGTCTATCAAGCGAAGGAGGGGGAAAACGGACGACTCACCGGCGCCCGACTGGACCTGAAAGTCGAGCGCGGGCAGATAGCCGGTGCATTGAGCTACGACGGCAGCAGCTTCGACAAATCAGCCGAACTTGCGGGCTTCGATCCGGGGCTCTCGAAGGTCGTGGCGCGCGCCCTGGACGGCCACATGGCGCTCGATGAACTCGAGCGCGGCGACGTGCTGCGGGTCATCGCCCAGGAGTTGACCGTGTTGGGCGACTTCGCGCGCTACACGGGCATCGAGGCGCTCGAGCTGGTTCGCTCCGATCCAAAGAAGGGGAAATTGCGCATCTACTACTCAGACGCGCCCGGCGTGCGCGGCTACTACGATCACGACGGTCGGGCGCCCTTTGAGGGCGGATGGCGCAAGCCGGTGAAGGACGCCCCGCGCACGTCGCCGTTCAATCCGAAGCGGCTACACCCGGTGCTAAAGAAGATAATGCCGCACAACGGAACGGACTTCGGGGCACCCACCGGTACGCCGATCATGGCCGCGTCCTTCGGCACGGTGAGCTTTCTGGGTTGGGGAGGCCCCGCGGGAAACCTCGTCAAGATCATGCACCCAGGCGGCGTGGAAACCGGCTACGCACACATGTCGCGTTTCGCCGAAGGCATCAAGGTCGGCGACAAGGTCAAGCGACTGCAGCTGATCGGCTACATTGGCACTACGGGACGCTCCACGGGGCCTCACCTCCACTTCAGTGCAAGCCGCGACGGCAAGTTCTTCGACGCAGAAACGCTCAACCTGGACGGCATGCGAAATCTGGGGAAACAGGAGCGCGAAGCCTTTCTGCCAGTCATGACGAAGTACGACCCGCTGCTCGACGCGATTCCCATGCCCGAACGCTACGCCCCCGTGGAGAGCGTGAGCACGCCCTCCACGGCGCCGGCTGCCTCAGGCAGCGCCTCCCCGCAGATCGCCGACGAGCACGAGGATGTGGGCGATCTCGCCGAAGAAGCTGCGCCGGGCAACGCCGCCGCAGCGGCACAGGCGCCCAATCAAGCAGCGCACAAACCGGGCGGCTCGTCCGTGTACCTGAGCGACAAGGAACTGCTCGAGGCCCAAAGCGCCAGCGACGACGGCGAGGTGGAGGAGTAGCCGACTTCAACGAGGCCTCGTCGCCCTAGGCCTTGCGGGTCAAGCGCAACCTGAAAACAGCGCCATGCGGGACAGCGTCCTCGACGTTGATGCTGCCGCCGTGGGCCTCGGCGATGTGCTTGAC
>JANNWK010001192.1:0-7555 GCA_031408355.1 Myxococcales bacterium | reverse complement strand
AGCAGCACCACAAACACGTAGAAGATGCCGGCCAATACGAAGGCCAAGGCGGTCGACACCAGCAGCTGACCCAAGATGTCGTAGAGATCCACCAAGCGCTCGCGGGTGAGCGACTCAGAGAGGATGAACAGGAAGACGATGCTCAGCACCGCGCTCACGGGCGGCAGAGGCGCCCCGACGAACCACAGAAAGTCGGCCGCACTAAACGAAGCGGCCAGCGCGCCTATCAACACCAGGAAGCGAACACGCCGCTGTACGGCGCGCGAGCCGCTGCGCTCGCCACGGCGCGCCAAGCGATACAGCCCCGCCGCGATCAAGCCGAACACGTAGGAAAATACCAGCACGCGCACGACGCCGTGACGGTGCTCGGTGAGCACCAGAATCAGCATGGGAACTAGCAGGAGCCCGGCCACGCGCAGCAGCAGCGACTTCCTGTTCGGTTCCGGCACGATGGCCTCGAACAGATGCAGCGCGAACTGCGGCAGGAAGACCGCCAGCACCGCTGTCCAGCGCGCCCACAGGTCGCTGCGCCCGCTGTGGTACAGCCACTGAGCCAGATACCAAAGCCCCGTATCGCCAGCGAGGGCGGCAAAGAAGAGTCGCGGCCGGTTCGGGCGGCCGCGCAGCAGTATCGACACCGCGATGGCTAGCCCCAGCACGCCGCAGAACAGCGAGGTCCGGGTTCTGAGATCCAAGCCGGGCTAGGCTAGCACTTCACGGTAGAGTTCGTGCTGCAGCGCATATAGAAGGACCTCCTTCGGCAGGAGTACCGCGAGCTATTCCAGGGCTGCCGAGTCACGACGGGCAAAAAGCTCGCGGACATGCGACGAGGAAATGTCCGGCAAGACGGCGGTCCCGGCGTGGGGAAATCCCGAGCGTGCGACGACGAGCGGCGGCGCCAGTTTCGCGACGTCCTCGAAGGCATGCCACCTGTGCGCCTCCTGCAGCACGTCGCTGCCGACCAGCAGCCGCAATTGGGTCTCCGGCTCGAGCGCCTGCAGGCGTTGCAAGGTGTCTAGCGTACGATTCGGACGCGGTAGCTCCGCCTCGATGCGCGAGACCCGAACCTTCGAAATGCCGTCAAACGCTCGCTCACACAGCTGCACGCGGTCCTGGTAGGGCGCGAGCCGCTTGCCGAAAACGTGCTCGAAGACCGGAACGACCAGCACCTCGTCGATGGGCAGCGTCAGCCGTGCGTAGGTCACCAGCAACACGTGCGCCACGTGGGGCGGATCGAAGCTGCCGCCAAAGAAGGCCACGCAGCGCGGATTTGCCGAGGGCACAGCGCATCCTAGCAGACGCGTGACCCCAAGCGCCCCAGTAGCCGTAGCGCGCCTCAAAACCAAGGATTGCAGGAGGTCGCGAAGATCTGCCAAAGTCAGCGGAAGTGGCCACACGTCTCGGCGAGCCGTCCGACGCAGTCGAGCTGTCTCACGACGGGCACACGCTCACGGCCCAGCGCGGCGAGCTGCTTGCCTTCTCGCTCATCGCCGCGGACCGGCTGCTGCTCTCCCGCAGCCCGAAGCTCCACCGCCCGCGCGGACCCTACTGCCTGCGGGGCGCCTGCGAGGGCTGCTTGGTGCGCGTCGACGGCGTGCCAAATCAGGCAGCCTGCAGGACGTTCGTGCGCGGGGGCGAGCAGATCGAGACCCAGAACGTGCTTGGAACGCGCGAAACAGACCTGCTCGCGGCCGCAGACTTTCTGTTTCCCCACGGGGTCGATCACCACCGTTTGCTGGCGGGCGTTCGCGGACTTTCGCCCATCGTTTCGGCCTTCGCCAGGAGAGTCGCCGGCCTGGGCAGCTACGCGGACCACGCCGTGGCGGTACATCCCGCCGAGGAGCTCAAGAGCGAGGTGCTCATCGTGGGGGGCGGCACGGCTGGCCTCTTGGCGGCGACCGCCCTCGGCAGCCGCGCCACGCTGGTCGATGACGGGCCCGAGCTGGGCGGTTCACTCTGCGCGCTTCAGCCCGCGCAGGCCCGGGCCCGGGCCCAGCAGGCGCGACAGGCAGGCGCGACGCTGCTCGAGCGGACCAGCGCGATTTCACTCTCTCGCGAGCCCTTGCAAGACACGGGAGTGCTGCGGGCGCTCCTAGTCGGCCCGGAGCTGACTCGAGTCGCCACTTGCCAGGCGATCCTGTTGGCCACCGGGCGTCACGACCGTACCCCGGACTTCCCGAACAACGATCTACCCGGCATCTTCTCGGCGCGCGCCGCCCTACTGGCCTGGCAAAACGACGTACTGGTGGGAAACCGACTGGCGCTCGTCGGCTCGGGCCGATTCGCCTCGCGCATCGCCGAAGACTTGGCTGGGGCCGTCGAGATCCTACGGCTCGATGAAGGCGACATCGTCCGCGCTATAGGGCGTGAGCGGATCACCGGCGTCGAGCTCAAACCGACCGAAGGAGGGACCCGCCGGATCAAGGTCTCCGCGCTGGCTTTCGACGGGCCGGGCGCTCCAAGCTTCGAGCTCAGCGTCCAAGGCGGAGGCAGCCTGGTTCACGCGCCCGACGCCGGCTATTTTCCGGTGGCCGATGACGACGGGAGAGTCGCGGAGCGCCTGTACGTGGCGGGGGGTCTCGTGCGCGACAGGGACACGGAAACCAGCGTAGCTCGAGCGTGCCTGGCGATTCGTCGCGCGCTCGGCCCGGACTAGACCCGGCTCAGCGCTCGACGAGCGTTCCAAACATGCTGAGGCCACCTGCCGTAAACACGACGTCGAACACGCCCATCAGCATCAGGTAGTCGTACAGCTCGCCGAATGGCGCGCCGCCGAAGAGTTCGCGCGTCGCCGCCACCGCCGCCAGCAGCGTGGGGGCCAGCAGCGGGAATAGCACCACCGCCAGCAGCAAATCCCGTGCCCCCGTGCGCACGGTCATGGCGCCGAACAGCGTGCCGGAAGCGGCGATGCCCGGCGTCGCGAAGGCCCCGATAATCAGGAGTGGGCCCAGTAGCTCGGCGTCGAGCGAAAAGAGCAGCAGCGCCACGGGCAGCACGACCAGCTGAACGGCGAGCAGAAATCCCCAAACGCTCAGGGCCTTCCCGGCGAAGATGGCGCTGCGGGACAACGGCGCCACGAGCAGGCCGTCAAGGGCGCCTTCGTCTCGTTCGCGTTGCCACGCCTTGCCCAAGGAGAGCACGGCCGCAAACGCCACCGACAACCAGATCGCGCCAGCGGCCACGCTGCGCCCACTGAGCGGGCCCCCGTAGAAAGACAGCGAGGCGAGCACGACCACCAAGAGCGCGAAGAACCCGCTCGTGACCACAACCTCACCCGTCGCAGCCTCAATGGCTAGGTCCTTGCCGAGCACCACCGCCACCTGCCTGGTCCAACTGGGAGCCGACGCGCGTGCGGTCGAAGTCGAGGCAGCTCGGAGCTGGTCCATCCGTGGGCCATGCTAGAGGATTTTGGGCGCGTCCCGCTGAGGATGCGGCTTGGCTCCACGTTTAAACGTCGAGCGGGTCTTTCGCGGGGATATTGCCGGTTGCCTCGAGTATCCTCGGCCCCCGATGGCAAGCCTTGAGTTCGAACACGTTTTCAATTGCTCCGAAGCCACCTTCTGGGACCGCGTCTTCCTCGACCCTGAGTACAACGAGCGACTCTTCAAGACCGAGCTCAAGTTCCCTGTTTGGCGAGAATTGAAGCGCGAAGAGCGCAACGGCGCGCTCCACCGAGTGATCGAGGTCGTGCCCTACGTGGGTGAGCTGCCAGCCGCCCTGAAAGCCATCGTGGGCGAGGGCATCGGCTACGAAGAGCGCGGCGTGCTCGAACGCGAAGCGAGACGCTACCGGGTCGAGGTCGTGCCCAACAAGATGGCCGAAAAGATCAGCGTTAGGGTGGAAATGACCACCACACCCGACGGGGAAGCGCGTTGCCGCCGCAAGGTTCGCGCCGAGGTGAGCGCGAAGATCTTTGGCGTCGGAGGCATGCTCGAGAAGCGCCTGCTCGCCGACCTAGAAAAGAGCTACCAGAAGAGCGCCGACTTCACGAACCGCTTCGTGGCCGAGAAAGTCCTGTAACGGCGACGGGCGCCATCCCCAGCAACGGCGACCCGCTACTACTTCTTCTTCTTCGACGGGGCCTTCTTGGTCGCAGCCTTTTTGGCGGGCGCCTTCTCGGCCTGCTTGGCAGCGGCGGGGGCGCGCTTCGCTCGCGGTCCGGCGGCCTTGGCAGCGGCGAGCTTGACCGCGCGCTCCGCCGACTGGTGCAGATCGAGCAACTGCGGCAGCGGGAACTTGTTCAGGCTGGCTAGGTAGCCGGCATCCTTCGTGCGCTTCTTGAGTTCGAGAATCGCGCTGATGAGCTTGTCGCGCGAGCCGAAGCGCTGCTTGGCGTCCGACAGCGCGCCGTGCAGCTTGACGAGCTTCAGGTTGGAAACCTTGCCCAGGCCCTTCTCGGTGCTGACGCGGTCCAGCCAGAGATCAGCCGTCGCGAGCTTTTGCACGGCCTCCACGAGCTTGCCTTTGCTTTCAAACCGCTCTTTGACGACCGCGACGGGGGACTTCTTCATTGCTGCTCCGGAGACGGCGCCTGACCACAGGGCCGATAAGGGGCCCGGTTTCTAGCAGGCTGTTTTTCCCTACGCAAGGCCCGGGGAGGCTGGCCGCGGCCGGAGCCTAGCCCCGCGCCCGAGAAAGGAGCTGCCAGCGGAGGGAGCGCGTGGTACCGGCAAGCCCCCATGAAGCCGCGGCTTCGCTTTGCGCCCTCACCTAGCGGTTACCTGCATATCGGCGGTGTTCGCACAGCTTTGTTCAGTTGGCTCTGGGCCCGCAAGACAGGCGGCAAGTTCATCGTCCGGGTCGAGGACACCGACCAGGAGCGCAGCAGCATCGCTAGCGTTCGAGCGATCTTGGACGCGATGAGCTGGCTCGGCCTTGACTGGGACGAGGGGCCCGAGGTCGGTGGGCCTCACGCCTCGTATTTCCAGAGTGAGCGCAAGGAACTCTATCGCACCTCGGTGGAGCAGCTGATCGCCGAGGGCAAAGCCTACCGTTGCTTCTGCACGAAGGAGGAGCTCGACCGGCAGCGCGAGGCCCTCAAGGCCGCAGATCCCAAGGCCGCGTTCGTCTACCCGGGCACCTGCCGCGAAGGCACGGCGCGCCCGGACAGGCCGCACGTCGTGCGCTTCAAGTCCCCCAGGGACGGCTCGACCGAGTGGAACGACAAGGTCTTCGGGACCATCAGCACGCCCAACGCCTCCCAGCAGGATTTCGTGCTCGTGCGCGCTGACGGCTTCCCGCTCTACAACCTGGCCGCCATGGTGGACGACCACGCCATGGACATGACGCTGGTTGCGCGCGCGCGCGACCACATCGGCAACACCCCCCAGCAGCTCCTGCTCTATCGAGCCTTCGGCTGGGAACCGCCTGAATTCGCGCACTTGCCCATGATGCTCTCAGCCAAGGGCGAGAAGCTGAGCAAGCGACACACCTCGGTTTCGGTCCAGGAGTACAAGGACAAGGGCTACACGCCGGCCGCCGTCCTCAACTACTTGGTGCGCTTCGGCTGGTCCTTCGGCGACAAAGAAATCTTCACCAAGGACGAGCTCATCGAGCTGTTCGATTGGGACCGCGTCAGCAGGAGTGACGGCAAGTTCGACGAGAAGAAGTTCGCCGACGTCGCCTTCGAGCACCTGAAACAACCCGAGCTCACCTCGCTCGACCAATATATCGCCTGGACCAAGCCTTTCTTAGCCGCGCGCGGGCTCGAAACGCCGAACGAGGGCGTGCTCCGAGCAGGGGTACCGACGATTCGCGAACGAGCCCATACGCTCGTCGACGCGGCCAGGGACCTCGATTTTTACCTGCGTGAGCCCCCCGAATTGGAGGAGAAAGCGGTTAGCAAGTTCCTTACGGCCGAGGCGCGAGTCCGACTGGCTGCGCTCGCCAGCGTGTTCGAGGCCGAGCCCGACTGGCAGCCCGCGGCGCTGGAAACAGCCTTCCGAAGCTGGATCGAGGGCCAGGGCTTGGAACTGAAGGACGTGGCCCAGCCGGCGCGCGTCGCGCTGACGGGTCGCAGCGCCAGCCCGGGTTTGTTCGACGTCATGGTCGTGCTGGGGCGCGAGCGTTCTGTGTCGCGGCTCCGCCGGGTCGCTGGTTGAACATGCTGGGGCTCGTCTCTTCTCTGCTCGGCCCCAGCGCGATTCCGCTACCCCTGACTCGGCTGAAGGAGGTCGCCTGGCTGACGACCCTGTTCGAGTACCCACCATTCAAGGCGCTCTTGCCGGTGCCGATCCTGCTGCTGATGTGGCCGATCGCGAAGCGTTTCTTCGGCGCAACCTGGCGAGAGCTGGATGAGGAGGCCCGCCAGGCTCGCCTTACGTTGCCCGTCGATGCCTACGACTATCGCCGCCCCGCCGCCTGCCTCGGCATCGTCGCCATCGTGCTCACGCTTCAGGAGTACTACGGAGGTCGACAACTTTACGACTCCTCGATACGGCCCTGGTTGAGCGAGCTTGAGGCTGGCGGCTGGAAGTTCATCCAGGTCGAGAAATACGACGCCCTCTACGGCTATGGCTGGTGGGTGTTTTCGCGCGTTCTTGGCTACGTGGGCGTGCCCTTGCCCCTCTGGAAGCTGCTATTCCCGCAGGATAGTCTGCTGGACATGGGGCTCAGGGTCACCGGCTTCTTCAAGCACCTGTGGATCTACGGGCTCTGCCTGGGCGTGGTCATCCCGGCCATGCTGGTCGTCGCGCAGCAGCCTGATTTTGGCAGCTACTACCCGTTCTACAAGCTCAGCAGTCGCAGTTGGTTCGATTTTCTGTGCTGGGAGGCCATCTACTTTGCGCAGTTCTTCGCGCTGGAGCTGTTCTTCCGCGGCTGGATGCTGGGCGCGCTCCGCAAGAGCTTCGGCGCCGGCGCCATCTTCGTCATGGCGGCGCCGTATTGCATGATTCACTTTGGCAAGCCGTACTTGGAAGCCAACGGCGCCATCGTGGCGGGCATCGTGCTCGGCTCGCTCGCCATGCGGACCAAGAGCATCTACGCCGGCTTCCTCGTTCACGTTACGGTCGCCTTTTCCATGGATTTTCTGGCCCTCTGGCGGCGCGCGGCGCTGCCGCACAGCTTCTGGGGCTAGGGCTCTAGTTCGATTGCCCAGAGCGGGCAGTAACCTCCCGACTCGCGGCGCCCCAGCCACCGCGAGCCAGCACGATTTTCCGCACGTCCCACTCAAGGATCCCCGCTATATTGGCAACCGAAAATCACATGACGAACGCGATTTTTTCGCCGGCAATGCCCGAAGCTGCCACCGAGTCCAAGCGGCCAAGCGGCGGCGATTTCAACGGGACCCCGGAGTGGACGGCTGAGCGCGGAGCTGCCCGCTATCAAATCCAAGGCTGGGGCGCGCCCTACTTTCATGTCAACGAGCGCGGCCACGTGGAGGTGCGCCCGAATCCGGAGCGCCCCGACTCGGTCGTCAACCTATTCGAGTTGGCGCAGGAGCTGAAGGCTCGCGGTCTCGAGCTGCCGCTGCTGCTGCGTTTCTCCGACATCGTCGCGGATCGCATCAAGCGCATCAACGAAGCCTTCGGCAAGGCCATCGCCGACTACGAGT
>JANNWK010001191.1:0-2573 GCA_031408355.1 Myxococcales bacterium | reverse complement strand
GTGTCCGGGAACTCGCGCGCGACCTCCTTGGGCAAGATGCGGACGCTGCCGGCGACGCTTGACCACCACCGAACAAGCACTGCGCGATCCTTTTGAGCGAGCCTGCCCACATAGGGGTTCGGGTGACGTTGTTTTAATTCGTATTGGTCACGCATCGGCTTCGTAGTCCTCGCGCTCCAGGGGTGTGGCTCGGCAGGCCAACGGACGTCGCCGCTAAGCGTGCCCGATGATGTTGGCGCCCGCCATCAACGTGGCGATGCCCGTCACGAGCCAGAGCACGACACGGCCGCGGCGAGCCAGGTCCGTGCTCGGCACTTTGTTGAGGGCGACCAGGTGGCGGCCCAAGCTGTAGCTGATGGCGGCCAGGAACCACAGTAGCAAGCTGGTCAGCTCGGCCTGGCTGCGCCGGCCGGTGGCAAACACGGCGGTGAACGCGAGCATGCTGAAGCACCAGCCGAAGAAGGCGATGACGCCGGGGAGCGCTCGGCTCAAGCGCGAAGCGTTCGGCATCTGGCTGGTGCCGCGGTGGCAGGCCAGGCTGAACGCTGCGAGCACGGCCACGACGCCGAGGAGCTCGGGGACGGCGGTCCAGACCACGATCTCGCCGGCGACCAAGTAGGCCCAGAGCAGCGCGCCGTAGCTCCACAGGGTGGTGCCGAGGAGGGGGCGGGGTGGGCGTTGCGGTTTGCCCCAAGAGAGGTCGGGCATGGCCGCGGCGGGAGGGAGAGGGTAGGGGCCCGTGGGTGGCGGCGGGAGCGGCTCGGGAACGGCTGCGGGTGCGGGCTCGGCGGAGCCCGGGGGTTGAGAGTCGGTCATAGGAAGGCCTCCCCGTTGAACTTGAACTCGACGGATTTGCCGTCGGCGGCCACCTCGACTTCTTTGGTGACGAGGCGGGGCTGGTTGCGTTCGCGGTCCAGGATGAGAGCGGCCACGCGCGCTTTGGCGGGTCGCGATGGGCCAGGTTCGAACGGTCGTTTCAAGATGATGCGCGCGATGCCGTCGCCGCGCTCGATGCGAATCGCAGCAACGCCGAGCCCGCGCGCATCAAGATCGGCGGATTGTGCCAAATTTTCGCCCTTCTCGCGCACGACGCTGACCTCGATGGGATCGTCGTCGGGTGGCGATTGCACCATCAGCACGCTCTGCACGTCGGGTAGGGCGGTGCGCAGCAGGCGTCGTTCGAGCTCGGCGTCGATGTCCGGATCGGGGCCGCCGCGCGCGCCTGCCAGGAGCACCGCCTGAGCGATCGAAGCCAGCTCGCCGAGCCGGCCGTCGTCGCCGCGACCGCCGGTTTGGGTGACGCGCTCGAGCAAGCGCGTCGCCACGTCGAGCCGCCCCGCCCCCGCGTGCGACAGCGCGAGCCGCAGCGCGACGCCCGCGTCGTTCGGCAGCGCGCGCGCCAAGCTGTCGTAGGCGGCGCCGGCTTCGTCGAACATGCCTTCGGCGCGCAGCCGATCGCCGACGTAGGCGAGCGTCCACGGATCCTGCGGTGCTCGCTCGATGAGCTCGCCGAAGGCGCGGCGCCCCTCGGCGTCGAGCCCAATGCGGCGCAGCGCGGAGGCGCCCCGCACCAGTAGCCCGGCGTCGGCGAAGGCCTCGCCGCGCAGGTGCTCGATCTCGGCCAGCAACGCCTCCTTTTGGCCGAGCGCTTCGAGCAGCGCCAAGAGTCGGCGCCGCGCGAGGCCGTTGTGGGGCGCAAGCCGCAAGAAGCGCCGCACCACCGCCAGGCGGTCGGCGTCGCTGGCGGCTTGCTTGTAGGCCTTGTCGAGCTCGTCGTCGATCGGAGGCTCGTCCTCGGTCATGCGCAGGCTCAGGCGCCGGAGCTCTTCGAAGCTCGTGACGCGCCGAAGCGTTTCTCGGCGCAGGAAAGCGGCGGCGTCGGCTTCGCCCGCGGCCTCAAGCGACGAGGCCATCGTGAGCCACAGGTCCTTGGTGTCCGTGGCCTCCAGGTACATGAGCAGGTAGGCGCGCCGGTCGTTCCAGGTCGGCAGCTCGCAGGCTCGCGCCGCGTTCAGGTAGCCGTTCTCGTACTCCTCACTCGGCTTGCCGGCCTGCTGCGCCCGCCAGAGCATCTTGCGCAGGGGCAGCGCCAGCTTGGATGCGGCCGAGCACTGGGTGCGCCGCGACGAGCGACCTTCGGGCACCTTGAGGGTGTGAGTCACGTTCACGACGGCGCCGGCGGCGAAGAACGGCAGGCTCTTGACCACGCCCTCGATGCAGCGCTCAAGCACCCGGTCACCCGCGGCTTCGTTGACGATCACCACGCGCACGCGCGTGGCGCGGCCCTCGCCGTCGACCGCGAGATCCAGGCTGAACTCGCGCCCGACCTCAGGCCGCGTGGTGGCGCGGGCGTCGCGGCAGGCGCGCACGGCGCTGGAGGCGCTCTGCAGCACTCGCCGGATCGCGACCTGCGAGGCCTCGCGCAGCGAGAGGCCTCCACCGAAAGTGCGCGGCGGCTCAAGCAGCGTGGAACCCGCCAAAAGCCCGGGCTCGGCCTGCGCCGCGTAGGGTGTGTCGTAGAGCGGCGACAGATCCAGCAGGCGCCGGGTCAGCACTTGGGAGCCGTTTTCGCC
>JANNWK010001190.1:0-13319 GCA_031408355.1 Myxococcales bacterium | reverse complement strand
TGACAAGGCGTCCAGCCGCCGCTCGAGCGCGTGGGCACGGCCCTTCGGGTCGTCGAGGCGTTCATGCAGCTCGGCGATCTTCAAGAGCGCGGCGTCGTGCTTCGGATCCAGGTCAGAAATGATGCCTTCGTAGATCAGGATCCCGGCTTTGGCGTCCCCGAGCCCTTCGGCTACGAGCGCGGCCTGGCGCAGCAGCGTCGTCGTCTTCGCGCTCGGCTCCGCGGTTGATGCAGCCAACCGACCCAGCAGAAGAACCGCATCCTTGAGATCTCCCCTGCCCTCGGCGTCCTCTGCCAAGAGCAGGAGCGCTTCGGCGTCGTCTCCGTCTACGAGCAGCTCGTTCAGGGTCGTACGTGCGGCCTCGGCGTCGACCAGTTCGTCGCGCTGGAGCTTGGCCGCCCGCTTGCGCAGGCTGATACGTAGTGGCTTGTCCGTCAGCTTTTCGGCGCGGCGCAGCAGGTACGCCGCCAAGTCACTGAGGCGACCGGTCTGGCGATAACGTTCCTCGAGCGATCCCGCAAACGCCTCGTTCTCGGGGTCAAGCTCGGTGGCCTGCTCCATGCGGAGCACCGCGCTCGGCTCGTCGTCGGTCTTGACCAGATAATCCGCTTCCTTGGCCAAGAGCTGCGCCTTGAGCTTGATGTCACGGGTCAACTGCGCGCGCTCATCAATCGCCGTGGCGGCCTGATCCCAGCTCGCAGCCGTCACAAAGGCGTTCTCGGCGGACTCCCAGCGCTCCGCCTGCTTCGTGATCGTCGCCGCTTCCGCGAAGGCCTCTCCGGCACCGAGCGCGTCGCCCGATACGAGCCGCAACTCGCCGAGCTTGGCCAGCAAATCGCCGCGCGTAGCGTCCGAGCTGACCGCCGGCAGGTTGTCGACAATAGCGGCGGCGGCAAGCTCCGGGCGCCCGCCCTTTTCGAAACACTGAACCGCCGTTGTGATGGCCTCGTCGTCCCCAGCGGCAAGCGCGGCGATACGAGCCCAGGCCTCGCCGGTAGCCACGGGATCCTTTCGCTTCTGCTCGTGCAGCTTGGCCAGCGCTTTCTCGAGCGAGATACGTGCCTCGACGTCGCTGACCAGTTCGGCCTCTTGCGCCATGACCGTGGCCAACTCGTCCCATTGCTGGCCCTTCTCCAGCAGCCGCTTGAGTTGCGTGCGCGAACCATCATCCGACGCGTCCAGCACCAGCAACTCCTTGAGCGCTGTGATGGCCGTCTCCACGTCGCGAAGCTGCGTCTCACACAAACCCGCAACCTCGCGCAGGTAGCCCTGACGCCGCTCGTCAGTAGCGTTCGCGTCACGAGCCGCGCCGAGCAGGAGATCGCGGAGTTCCTGGAATTTCCGGCCTTGTCGCAGGTAGGGCTCCAAGAAGCCAATCGCGTCCTCGTTCGAGCGCTCGAACGCCAGGACTTCGCGAAACTTGGCGGCCGCTTCGTTCTTCTTGGCCTTGCGCGCCAACGCCTGGGCGGCGTCCACGAGCGCCTTCACCTGGTCGTTACCAACTTCGGCCGCAACCGGCGCAGGCGCGTCGATAACCGTGTCTTCGGCACTGGGAGCGTCGTCCGACGGCACAAGCTTGCGCGCCTCAGACGCCATCGCTCCGGACGGATTGGCCCTCAGGTACTCGGCCGCCCGGGCGGCTGCCTCGGGCAGGCGATCGAGCTGTTCCCCATAGTAAAGAGCCAATTGCATAGCGCGCTCGTGCGCCGCCTCGATCTCCAAGGCGCACAGCGCATAGCTGAAGCCGTGCTCCCCCGGGTACTCCTCGCTAAGCGCCACAAACAGCTCGGCCCCTTCGGTGCGCTCGGCGGCAGCTACGGCTTGGCCCGCTTGCGCGCGCTCGAGAATGACGGTGGCCAGTTGTTGCTTGAGCGCTGCGTCAGTGCCGCCCTCGAGCTTTCGAGCGCGCCGCAGCGCCTCGGCCGCCCCCACGAGATCGCCCGCGCTCTTGCGAACATCCCCCTCGTCCTGAATGAGTGCGATCTGGCGCTCGGGGTCAGAAACCAGGCGCAGTTCGAGCTCGAAATAGGGAACCGCCTCCGCGAAACGCCCCTCGGCCTTGAGCAACTCACGCACCGAGTAGATGGAAAACTGCCCGGTTTCGTCGAGCTCAACCGCTCGCTTGTAGCTTTCGATCGCCTTCTTGGGCTGCGACAGCGGCGGGGCTGCCCACAACTGGCCAAGCTCTTCGTGAATGCCCGCGAGCTGTGGCGCGATCGCCGGGTCGTCCTGAGCCACGGCAGCCAGCGCCTTGGCGCGCCGCTCAAGCAGGGCAACCAGAGCCTTCGTATCACCCTTCTCGCGGTAGAGATCGGCGAGCCGCTCGGCGGGCGTGGACTGAGTCGGATCGCGATCGATCGCAATCATCAGCGCACGAGCGGCGCGATGCGCGTCGCCCAGCGTCGTCGTCCAGACGTTCGCGGACTCGGTCAGCCAGTGACAAGCGAACGCGGGGTCGCTCGTCGCAGTGCCCACCTTTTCAAGCAGGAGCGCGTACGACTTCGCGTCGCTCTGCCCAGCCTGGTGCGCTTGGGTGATCGCGTCCTGATCGTGCGGATTCTGGACCAGGCGCTGGACCAGTGCCTCCATTTCACGAGCGTCCATATGATTGCGCGGGACGCTAACACGCTGGCTCCGACGGCCGCAACGCGGCGAATCGATATCGCTGAGGTGGCGCCACGGGCCTTACGGCTTCCCTTTTTTGGCGACGATCGACGCCGCGCGTGCACCCCGGGTTCGCCAGATTGCCGGAGGTCCGGCCCGACGTCAGTATCGTCCGGTCGGCGGAATTTTCTAGAGTGACCGCGGGCGAACCGAGCTGAGTGGAGCCCGCGCCGCTGATGCTGATGTAGGTGTTGGGATTGTGCATTGGCCCGCCCGATCTATACTTTGACGTTGATGCAGGGCGCCTTCCCCAGGCCGGACGCAGTGAACCCGGTGCCGCCGGCAGCCAAGGCGAGCGGCACCGCCGTAGCCGCCGTGGTCGCGGGGGTCCTGTCTTTCCTGTGCATCTACGGAGTCGGGGGGATACTGGCCATCACGCTCGGCTGGCTCGCTCACTCTGAGATTGAACGCGCTGAAGGGCGTCTGACCGGCAAACGCCTCGCCAGCGTGGCCGTGGGCCTGGGGATCCTGAACGTGATCGCGAGCATTGTCGCGGTCGGCGTCCTGGTGGCCTATGCCGTCCGACCCGACCCGCCGTCGTCTGCCCCTCCCCGCGCGCCTCCCGTTGCGGTGCGACCCGCGCCTCCGGCCCTAGCCGCGCCCACCCAGCCGCCGGCCGCCGCCCCCGGCGCGGGAGCCACGCCGCGCGAAACCACGGGTCTCCCCTCGTTGCCGGGCGTGATTGGCAAGCTCGCCGTCGTGGACGTGTCCGGTCAGGCCCTCGAACCGCTCCTCTTGGCCCAGCTCAAACAAGGGGCCAAGCTCGGTGAGAACGTCGTGCTCTGGACCGTCGCGCCCGACTGCGACCCGTGTGCCGCTGTCGGGAAGGCCCTCGTGGACGCGAGGATGCAGCGCGCGCTCGCCGGCATCCGGTTGGTGCGGGCGGACATCGCCAGCTCCAGGGTCGAGCTCGCACAGCTCGGCGTCCCACTCGACGCGATCCCCGGCTTCACGTTGCTGGATGCGCGGGCGCGCCCCTTGGACCACATCCACGGGGGCGAGTGGGGCGACGATGTCCCAGCGAATATCGCGCCTATTCTTGACAAGTTTGTGCGCCGCACCCTGTCTTCCCGGCGCTTTCCCTGGGTTCGGCCGCTGCGCGACGGCGAAACACCGCTGTAATTTTCCAAGTGGGCAAGTTGAGCCTCCCGACTAGAAAAGCCCCAGGGTCAAAGCTAGTATCCGCGCCCCTGAATGACGAGTGCCCAACATTTGGTTACGCCCCTGCCCGTCGGCACCGCGGTTGCGAAAGGTTCGCTGCGCGCCCGCCTCGAGGAGCTCCGCTCCCGCGGCACCCAGCTCAACCTGAAGCAGGCGGTGGGCATCGTCGTGCCGCTCTGCGTGCAACTGGCTGAGCTGCACCGCGCCGGCCACCAGCTTTTCGTTCACCCCTCGAACCTCATCGAGGATCAATTCGGCTTCTACCAGGTGTCCCTGGCGAACGGGCAGACGCCGCCGCTCTTGCCGCGCGACAAGGCCTGCCTACCGCCCGAGGCTCGGGGCGGCTCGCCGGGCGGAGCGCGCGCCAGCGTGTTCGGTATCGGCGCCATCATCTACGAGCTGGTCACGGGCGCAGCGGTGGGCCCAGGCATGCGCCGACCGCGCGAAGTCGCGCCCAGCCTACCCGAGGATTTTGAGGCTGTACTGGCCAAGGCGCTGGTCTCCGACCCGGCACATCGCCCCGATGATTTGAACGCCCTGGCCCAGGCCCTGCACCAGTTTGCGCCGCCCGGAACTATGCCTCCGCCGCCGCCCGCCGACACCTCACATCTGGATCACGACGCGGGCTTCGAGGTGGACGTGTCAATGTCAATGCTGCCGCCCATGCCGCGGGTGGCAGCAGGTTACAATGTCTCCATCACGGAACAATCCGGGCCTGTGCGGGCGCCTGCGGGCGACGCCACGAGCGAACTTGCCGCGCTCAAGGCTCGCCTCGAAAGCGATCCGCGTCCACGCTACGTAGCCGTCAAGGACGGGATGGATCATGGGCCGTTCAGCGCGGTCGAGCTACTGCAGCAGATCGCCAATCACACCTTCGTCGAAGGCGACACGATCCGCGACGCGCTAGGCAAAGACGAGCGCGCCATCAAGGATTGGGACGAATTTGCCCCATTCGCCGAGCACGCCAAGCTCCATCGCGATATTCGGGCCGAGAAGGAAGCCATCGATCGCGTGGTCGTGCAGGAATCCAGAAGCACGCGCGGCAAGGCCTTTATCGGCATCGCCGTCGTCGGCGCGCTCGTCGTGGCGGCCGGTGTGTGGTTTCTCACCGCGCGAGGCCGGCAAAGCGACGAAGTCGCCGTCCAAAGCGAAACCCTGTCCAACATTGAAGTCGACGGCGGCCTCACCTCCAGCAAGAAGGGCGGGCGCGGCGGAGCGCGCATCGTCGGCAAGAGCGGCGGCTTCCCGATCCTGGGTGGCGGTCAGAGCTGCGAGTCGGCTCAGGCTGCCTACGTGGAGGAAATGAGCATGGGCGGGCCAAAAGGCCAGGCCGATCTCACCGCGGGCCAATACGGCGCCGTGCTCAACCGAGGCTCCTATTTCGGGCACTGCGGCGCGGACTCGCTCGGCATTAGCATCTGTGCGGCCGTGCAGAACGGGCGCGCCGTCGGGGTCACGGTCACCACCAAGCCTCGCGACAAGCGAGCCGAGTCGTGCATCTCCGCGGGGGTGCGTGGGCTGAGCTTCCCGAGCCATCCAAAACTCGACGTTTCACGCACCAACTTCTAGGCGAGGCGCCGGTGCGGTCAAGTTGGCAATCAGTGGTCGGGCTCGGAGCGCTGCTCGGCGGCGCGGCTTGCACCACGCCAGCCGCCAGTGATCTGCGCGAGATGGAAGCAAACCGAGCCGTCGTGGCCCTGGAAGCGCACGGGGTTTCCGCCGAAAAGGAGCGAGATCCCGAGTTCGAGGGCCGTTTCCGCGTCAACGTGGGCCGAGAGGAGGCTGCGGCTGCCGCCTCTGTCTTGTCGCGCGAGGCCGTGCCTGGCAGCGAAAGCCGCGGGATCCTCGACAGCCTTGGCGGCAGCTCGGTCGTGCCGAGCCGGCTCTCCGAACATGCGCGCTTGTTGTCAGGGATCAGCGGCGAGCTGGAGATGTCACTCCGCGCCGTCGACGGCGTGGTCTCGGCTCGCGTGCATGTAGCAGCTCCCGAATACAACGCGCTCGACGGCGACGAGGTCCGCGCCCGGGCGTCCGCTTCCGTGCTGCTGCGCCACCGTGGCTCAACCCCTCCCATCGCCGGCGCGGAAATCCAGCGCTTGGTGGCGGGCGCCGTACCGGGGCTGGACGCGGAGGCAGTGTCGGTCGTCGCCAGCCCAGCGCTTGGCAGCGGGCTTTCGCCCGAGAAAAACCTGCGCCGCGTGGGACCCATCACGGTCACGCGCGCTTCCCTTTCGCCTCTGCGCGCCCTCGTCGCAGGGGCCGTCGCTCTCAACCTGGCGCTGCTCGTGGCGATCCTACTGCTCTGGCGCAAGGTGCGGCGCACCGAGGAGTCGCTTGGCCAAGCCCGCACCGCCGCCGAGGCCGACCCGGCCGGCAGGTGAGCTCGCCTCTACCGCCCGCAGGCGCTGAACCTGCCATCGCCCTATCGCGGGTCCAGCTCGAGTTTGCCCGACCCGTCCTGCGCAGCGTGAGCCTGAGCATCCCCCAGGGCTGCCTTTATGGCCTGATTGGTCCCGGCGCCAGCGGCAAGAGCGTGCTGCTGAAGTGTCTGGCTGGGCTGCTGAAGCCGCAGCGGGGCGAAGTGCGCGTGCTCGGGCAAGAAGTGACGGCGCTCGACGAGGCCGGCCTTTCTGCCCTACGTCAGCGCATGGGCATGCTGTTTCAGAACAATGCGCTCTTCGACTACATGAACGTCGCCGACAACATCGGCTTTCCGCTGCGCCAGCGCGGGGTCGCCTCGGAAAGCGAGATCCAGGCGCGCACCGCTGAGCGTCTCGAGCGCGTCGGCCTCGCCGGCTTCGAGCACAGCCTGCCATCACGCCTCAGCGGCGGTCAGAAGAAGCGCGTGGGGGTCGCGCGCGCCACCGTCGCCGCCGCCGAGCTCGTGCTCTACGACGAGCCGGCGGCCGGGCTCGACCCGGTGACCTCGCGGCGGATCTTCGATCTGCTGCGGGCCGAGCAGCGCGCCGCAGGCACCACCGTGGTCATGGTTTCGAGCGATCTCGACCGGCTGCTGCCCGTCACCGACCGGATCGGGGTGCTGCTCGAAGGTCGGCTGGTCTTCGACGGTACGGTCGCCGAAGCCCGAGCCTCGGAGAACGCCGCAGTCAGGCAGTTCGTGACGGGATCCCCGGACGGCCCGCTCTAGCGGAGCGCCGCCGCCGGAGCAGCCAAAGGAGCGCCACGGACCCAAGCGAAGCGCCAGGAATGCGGCGGGAAGAGGCACCTGCCGAACCCGCCACGCAGCTGCAGCCTGGCTCGCTCGGCGCGGCCGTAGCCTTCGCGCTGTCGGGACCAGAACCCGCCAGGACAGGCTCGGCGCCAGCGCTAGCGACGCCGCCACCCGCGCCGCCGGCAGCACCGCCCGCACCCGCCTGCGCTGGCGCACCACCCTGGCTAGCCCCGCCAGCTCCCGGCGCGCCCGCACTACCCCCGGCGCCGCCGACGCCGGAAACCGGATCGGGCGGAAGCGCTTGCGCAAACATCCAGTCAATGAACCCCGGGTAGTCGTAACCCAGGTCGTGAATTGAATGCCCCACACCCTCGAGGGCCGTAAAAGTGAACTGCTTCGCGCCCACGTTCTGCATAGCGTCCGCCATGGCCTGGGCGCCCTGAAAGTAGGTGTCTTCGGTGCCACACATCGACCAAATCGGCGTATCTATCAGCTTAGATAGCAAGGTCTCGTTCGGATCGCCCCGACACGATTGCGGCGCCGCCGCAGCAAAATAGCTGGGGTTTCGCATGACGATGTCCCACGTCCCGTAGCAACCCATCGAGATGCCGGTCACGTAGAGGCGCTTCGGATCCACGTTGAACTCAGCCTTCACTTTGTCCAGGATCCCGTAAATGAGCGGTCGCGTGGCATGTTCGGCGACGGTTGCCGAGCCTTCCACGCCGCCGCCAAAGCCGTAGCTCGGGCTAGCAGCGTGCGGTGCGAGCAGGAAGTGCGGGTACTTCTCCTGCGTGACGAACTTGGTCTTGTCTTCTGCGGTCGCGCTGTGCACAAACACCCCGCCGTAGCCACCGGAGCCGATCTCCTCGGTGAGCTGGGTGCAGTTGTCGCGACCCGTTTCGTTGCTAGCCGACTCGCCCGCGAGCCCGGCGTGATGCAGGTAGAGCACCAGCGGGTACTTGGTAGCGGGGTCGTAGCCGGGCGGCACGAACAGCCGGTAGGGCATGGTCAAGTTGCCCTGTTCGAACACGTCGCCCTTGAAACCCTGGTAATCCGCGGTGGCGGCGGGCGGCGGGCGCTGGGGGCAACCGCTGGCTTGGGCGGGCCCCACTCGCAAAAGCCCGATGCCGGCGACGACGCATACTCCCGCCAAGACACGCCAACTGCAGGACAAAGGCATCGCCATTCCATGGGCCGCCGAGGCAGATCGGGTCGGACCGAAACGCTACGACCGCACGATTGTCCCGAGCCCGATTACTGGGCGACCAGGCCGGACAAATACCTGAAGCTCGTCGCCACCGCCGCGAACGCGTCCTCGAAGCCGCGATCCTGCTCGACGATGTACCACTCGGTGCCGGCCGCCGCGGCTTCGCGCAAAATCGTCGGGAAATTCAGGTTGCCGTCGCCCAGCGCCGCCATGACGGGCTCGTTGGTGTCCGTCATGCCGTAGTCCTTCAAGTGAAGGAGCGGGAGGCGACCGGAGAGTCGCGCGCAATACCCGGCGGGATCGCCGCCGCCCGCCTGCACCCAATACGTGTCGAGCTCGCCCTGCAAGAGCACGGCGTCCGTCCGCTCGTAGAGCCAATCCAGGATGGCTTTGCCCTGGAACTTGCGAAACTCGATAGCGTGATTGTGATAGGCGAGGAGCTGCCCGCGAGCTCGCAGGATCTCACCTGAGCGATTCAGCGCGTCAGCGAGCGCGAAAACCTGGTCCAGTGTGGCGAGCGGCGTGTGCGGGAACGGGTAAACACCGAAGCGGCAGCCGAGCACGCTCAAGGTATCCGCGACCTTGCTGGGTTCCTCCACTATCGCCCTGCCCGATTCGTGCGTCGAACAAATCCCCAAACCGGCGGCGTCTGCCAGTTGCTTGACGCGCTCGGTGGGGATGGGACCGAGACCGCCGAGCTCCACCGAGCGGTAGCCGATCTCGCGGATCCTGGCGAAGGTGGTGGCGACGTCCGCCTCCGTCTTGAGGTGGTCGCGAAGCGTGTACAGCTGAAGAGCGATGCGGTTGAGTTCGAGAGCCATGGGGAGGCCCGCAGCTTAGAGCCACCAACGCTGACGCGGGGCTTGGAAACGCAAGAAATCACCAGGGCACCCAGGGTAAGCCGCCCGCCCTGGTTTGAACCCGGGCGGTGCGGGCGGTAGGGTGCGGGTCCTGTGAGCGTGAATACCCAGCCGAGCGAAGCGCCCAGCTCGTTGTCGTCGCTGTTTGGCGGCCTTTCGGACATGGTCGCGGTCGTGGGGGCCGAAGGCGTGCTGTTCTCGCGCATTCTTGGGCGCACGCTGAGCGGAACCGTCGACCGCGCCGAGGCGGTGCGCAGCCTGTACAGAATGGGCCTAAAATCGGTACCCATCGTGGCGGTGACGGCGCTGTTCGTGGGCGGCATCATGGTGATTCAGGCGGCGCCCATCGTCGAGCGGTACGGGGCTCACGGGCTGCTCGGTTGGGGCGCCGGCTTCGGGACGCTGCGTGAAATTGCGCCGCTGCTGACGGCGCTGATGATCTCGGGTCGAGTCGGCGCGAACAACACCGCCGAACTTGGGACCATGACGGTCACCGAGCAGGTGGATGCGCTGCGCGCGATGGCCATCGACCCCATCGCCTACTTGGTAGCGCCACGCTTTTTCGGGATCGTGATCACCCTCTTCCTGTCGACGATCCTGGCGGACGCCCTGGCCCTGCTCGGGGCTGCGTACGCCGGCAAGGTGATCCTCGGAGTGGACCCCAGCGTCTTTTACAACGGCCTCACCGGCGGGCTACTCGGAGTGGGTGATGTCCTGCATGGGCTCACCAAGAGTGCTGTTTTCGGCGTGGTAATCGGACTTTCCAGCTGCCATTTCGGGCTGGCCACGGAGGGCGGTGCGCCCGGCGTGGGCCGCGCCGTCAACTCCGCGGTCGTGGTCAGCGCTGCCGGCATCTTCGTCATCGACTACCTGCTTTCCTTCGCTATCTCATGAGCGAGCAGGCGCTTCCCGACTCCCGAGCGAGTGAGCCCGGCGTGCTGCAAACGCTGGTTGAGGTTCTTCACCTCATGCGGCTCACGCTGCGGAGCTGCCTGGCTGGGGGCCTGGAGCGCGGGGCCGTGCTCCGACAGATGTACGAGGTCGGCAACCGCTCGCTCGTCTTCCTCTGCATCGTGATGGGCTTCATCGGGATGATCCTGACCTACCAGGGTGGTCTGCAGACCCAGCGGGTGGTGCCGGACCTATCCCTGCTCGGGGCGGCGTTCCTCGAGCTGCTCGTGCGCGACTTGGCGGCTTCGATCTGCGCGCTCATGCTCGCCACCCGCGTCGGTGCCGGCATAGCCGCTGAAATCGGCTCGATGGTGGTGACCGAGCAAGTCGATGCGCTGCACATGTGCGGCGCCGATCCGATCAAGCTCCTGGTGTGTCCGCGATTCTTGGCCAGCCTGTCGATGTTCGCCCTGCTGGTGGTGCTGGCGGCCTGCGTCGCCGTGCTCACCGGCACCTGGACGGCTTCAGCGCTCTTTGGCCTGAATCCTCGCACGTTCTTGAACCTCAGCCTGGTCAACGCCTCCGACGTCATCGTGGGCCTCGCCAAGTGCGTGGCCTACGGCGCCGTGATCCCGATCATCAGCGCCCAAGCGGGGCTGTCCGCGTTTGGCGGCTCCGAAGGCGTCGGTACAGCGGCCACCCGCGCGGTGGTTGGCTCGTCGCTGGCCGTGATCGTGCTGAACTTCGTGATCAGCGGCGCCGGCTACTTCATCTTCGGGCCCTGAACGCAGCTACTTGGTGCCGAGCCCGGTGCCCAGCGGAGCCTTGCTACACCAGCCGTAGCAGCACTCTTTCAAGCCCTGCGCGCGGCGCTGGCCTGTTGCCTGCAAATCCAGCGCGGCCGCCTTGGGAGCCGAAAAAGCGACCCCGGCGGGCGGCGCGAGCGCCGTGGCGCAACGCTCGTTGGGCGCAGCGGCTCCCGCCGAGACGCCCGCTTCTGCCTCGTTCACGCACAGCTGCTCCTTCATGGCGTTCGGCTGCGAGCAGGCCGCGGCATCGACCGTGGCAACGTCCCCGAGCGCGAGCTTCGAACACCACGAGTAGCAACAGCTGTGGCCGGGCGGCACGCGCTTCCGCGTCCACTCCGTGCGCGCCACATCGAACCGCGCCACGCTCGAGGTGGCCGGAAACACGCTGCCCTTGACGCCAATGCTGCCCGGGCAGGTCGTGTAGGGCTCGGGCGCCGGTTTCTCGTGGCTGATTGGCAGCAGGTCGTCGCAGAAGTACTCGCGGGCCTCGTCCTTTTGGCACGCCGGAGGTGGGCCGGCGCCGTCGTCCTCGGGGGATTCGGGGCCTTTCTGCGTCGAGCTCGAGCAGGCGGCCGCTACCCAGAAGGCACCTGCCAAGAGAAGATAGCCATAAGGGCTCCGAGCGGCTCCATAAAAACCCATAGGAAGCCGGGTACTTTGCCCGAAGCTTGGCGTCAAATCTGGCACACTTGGCCCCGCTTGATCTCCTTCCGCAACGTCGCCAAGTCGTTCGGCGCGCGAAGCGTCCTCGATGGTGTGAGCTTCGACGTGAATCCGGGCGAGGTGTTCTTCGTGATCGGTGCGTCCGGCGTCGGCAAGAGCGTCCTCATCAAGCAACTGGTGGGCCTACTGAGCCCAGACTCGGGGGAAATTTGGCTCGACGGCGAGGAGGTGTCGCGTTTCGACGAGAGCCAGATGTACGCGGTGCGTAAGAAGTGCGCGATGGTGTTTCAGCACTCGACGCTGTTCGATTCGATGACGTGCTTGGACAACGTCGCGCTCCCCCTGCGCAAGCACCGAGGCCTCGGGGAGGAAGCCGCTCGCCGCGAGGGCGAAGCCCTGCTCGATCAGGTGCAGATGCGCAAGTTCGGCGGGCACTTCCCAAGCGAGTTGGGCGACGGCATGAAGAAACGCGTGGCGATCGCGCGGGCGCTTGGCTTTTCGCCAAGCTACGTGCTGTTCGACGAGCCCACGACCAGTCTAGATCCGGTGAGCGCCCGCCGCGTCGACCGGCTGATCCGCGATCTTTCCGATAGACTCAAGGTGACGAGCCTGGTGGTATCTCACGATTTACCGTCGATCTTCGGCATCGCCGACCGCATCGTGATGCTGTACAAGGGGAAAGTGCGACTTTTGGGCACGCCCGAGGATTTCCGCCAGGCTGCCGATCCGGTGGTTCAGCAGTTCATCAACGGCCGCGCCGAAGGTCCGATTGAATAGCTTGGTGCCATGAGTCAGCGATCTATCGAAGTCAAAGTGGGCGCGCTGATCCTGGTGGCGCTGGGGCTCCTTTCCGCGTTCGTGGTGGTGATGGGGGGCCTCAGCTTCGAGCCCACCCTCACCATTTACGTCACCTTCCAGAACCCCGGAGGCCTTCAGGCAGGGGCGCCCGTGCGGATCGCCGGCGTCAAAGTGGGTCGGGTGAGTGAGCTCGAGTTTCGCGGCGGCCAGCTCAACGCGAAGACGCGCGAACCGGAAGCGCCGATCCGCGCGGTCGCCCGGATCGAGCGCCGCTACCAACCCGCTATTCACGACAATTCGCGGTGGTTTGTGACCAGTCAAGGCGTGCTCGGCGAGATGTTTCTGGCGGTCGAACCCGGCTCACACGACCGGCCTGCCCTGCCGGACGGCGCCACCGTCCAGGGCATTAGTCCGCCCCGCCTCGACCTGCTGCTCAGCGAAAGCTACGAGCTTTTGCACAAGGCGTACTTGGGCGTGGCCAACAACGAACAGAAGATTTCCGAGACGTTCGACGGCTTGCATAAAACTCTGCGCGCCAGCGGCAGCTTCTTCGAGCGCAACGGGCCAAAGCTCGACCGCATCGTGGACAACATGGACAAGCTCTCGAGCGACGCCGGCGACACACTGAAGGCCGCGCGCGAACGCTACGTGGATGGCCCGCAAGTCTCGCGAATTTTCAATGACGTGGAGCGCAGCAGCAAAGTGCTGGCGGAAAACCTGCCGCCCATCGTCGAGGACGGGCGCAAGGTGCTAGCCGACACCAAGAGGCTCACCGCCGCCCTCGCCACCGACCAGCAGCTCTCGCGGCTCGACGCCATGACCCGCGATCTTGCCGAGACAAGCCAGCGCGCCAAGGGCCTGGCCGTCGACGCAGAGGGCCTGATGAAGCACGTGAAACAGGGCAAGGGCACCGTCGGCGCGCTCGTCATGGACGAGGCCGTCTACGACGACATCCAGGAACTGCTTCGGGATCTGAAGCACAATCCTTGGAAGTTCTTCTGGAAGGAATGAGCTGGCAGCTGGCCGTTGACCCTAGGCTCCGCCCGCGCCCAACGTGCCGCCCGCAGGCTCCGTGCCGCCCGTGTCGCCGCCGT
>JANNWK010001189.1:0-1751 GCA_031408355.1 Myxococcales bacterium | reverse complement strand
GTCGTGCCGAAGAGCTGCTCTATGCGCGCAATCGCCAGATCCACCAGCGGGCGGGCGTCACCGTGCACGGTGATGCTCGCATCGACACCGGCGTACAAATCGGCATAGACGCCGAAATCGGAGCGGGCGTTTGCCTGCGCGGCAAGACGCGCGTGGGTGGCAAGAGCCTCGTGGATACCGGCTGCGTGTTGACCGACGCGGAGCTGGGCGAGCGGGTCGAGGTCAGACCCTACTGCGTCATCAGTCAGAGCCGGGTCGGCGACGCGGCGGCGCTTGGCCCGTTCGCACACCTGCGACCAGGTAGCAACATTGAGGCCGAGGTCCATATCGGTAACTTCGTCGAGACCAAGAACGCGCACGTGCGCCGCGGCGCCAAGGCCGGCCACCTTGCTTACCTGGGCGACGCCGACGTCGGTGAACGCGTCAACATCGGCGCCGGAACGATCGTCTGCAACTACGACGGTTTCGTGAAGAGTCGAACGACCATCGGCGCGGACGCCTTCATCGGCAGTGATTCGCAACTCGTGGCGCCAGTGACGATTGGAGAGGGCGCTTACGTCGCGACCGGCACCACGGTAACCCTTGACGTGCCTGCCAACGCACTGGCGATCGGTCGCGTACGCCAGGAGAACAAGCTCGACTACGCCGCCAAGCTCCGCGCCCGCCTGGCGGCCGCCAAACAAAAGTAGCGTGCTGGGCTAGTCCTTGGGATGCCTGGGGCGCGTTCCAAGCCAGGTCGCCGCCCCCACGAGCAGCGCCACGCCGATCACGAAAAGCGCCCAACCTGGCCGCGCGATACCGACGCCATGACGCTCGACCACGACCTCGAAGAGCTGGGCAACCAGCCCCGTGATGCCCGCGGCTGCGGCGCTGTACAAGACCGTCCGCCGCAGCCTAGCCTGCATCTCCATGGCGCGCGGCGTGGAGGGCCATACGTCACGCGCCAGGTGCCGTCCCCAGAGCAGGGCCGGGGTCCCGAGCGCAGCGAGCGCCCCCACCAACGTGAGCAGCACCTCGGACTCGGTAAGATCGGCTCCGCCACGCAATAGGCGCATCGTGCTACCGACCGCGAGCAGGGCGTTCGCGAGCAGCCAGAGACCACCCAGTCCGGTGAAGAACACCAAGCCTGGCCGAGCCAGCCTCACCCGACGCGCCGTGTCGTCCATGCCCACGCTCTGCACGGTGGCCGCCGACTGTCGAAGCACCGTCCTCGCGGAAGCGGCGTCGCTCCGGGTATTCGCGAGGCCCGACTCTGCGCGCAGTAGCTCCGGTACTGCCTCGTCAAAGGGCGCAAGCGCTGCGGACAAATCGCTCATGCTCTGAAAGCGTTCGCCGGGGTTTTTGGCCATGGCCCGCTGAATCACCAGCTCGAACTCTAGCGACAGTTCTGGCACCAACTCGGTCGGACGCGGCGGCTCCTGGGTGAGCACAGCGGTGAGGGTCGCCATCGGATCCAGGCCTTCGAACGGCTTCCGCCCGGTGACGGCGCGGTACAGGATGGCTCCCACGGCGTAGACGTCAGCGCGCGAGTCGACTCGGTCACCGCGCGCCTGCTCCGGCGCCATGTAGTCGGGCGTGCCCATGACGGTGCCGGTCTTGGTCAGGCCGTCCTTGTTGTCGCCCAACTTGGAGATGCCAAAGTCCAGCACCTTAACCTGCGCGCTATCACCGGACAAAAACACGTTCTCTGGCTTCACGTCGCGATGCACGATCCCGGCCGCGTGCGCCGCCTCCAGGGCCGCGCAAACCTG
>JANNWK010001188.1:0-4300 GCA_031408355.1 Myxococcales bacterium | reverse complement strand
GGCATGCCTTCACGCAACTTGAAGGTGGCAATCGACTTCTTAGCGCGGGTTACCACCGGCTTCTGTCCGGTGATTTGGGTCAACTCGCCGACGGCAGCATCAATGAGCTTGGGGTTCCCGACCGCTTCGCCGAGACCCATGTTCAGCACGATGCTCTTCAACCGGGGCACCTGCATGACGTTGGTGTAGCTGAAGCGCTTCATCAACGAAGGAACAATGTCCTTCTTGTACTTCTCGTGAAGCCGGGGGCTTGCTGTGGTGTCTGACATCGTTCAGCTCTCTTTCACGACCGTGAGCACCGAGCCGCTCTTCGCGACACGCTGCTTCTTGTCGCCGTCCAGCTTGAAGCGAACGCGCGTCGGCTTGCCGGACTCCGGATCAACCGGCTGAACGTGCGAGACCGGCAGAGCCGCTTCGACCTGCAATATGCCGCCGCCGCGCTGCGGTGTCGGCTTGAGGTGGCGCTTAACCATGTTGATGCCAGCGACCACGACTCGATCCTTGTCGAGCAGGAGCCGGGTGACCTTGCCGCGCTTGCCCTTGTCGTTACCGCGAACGACGATCACTTCCGTTCCGACCACGAGGCGGTTCATCACAGCACCTCCGGCGCAAGAGAGATGATCTTCATGAACTTTTTGCTGCGCAGCTCGCGAGCGACGGGACCAAAGATGCGCGTCCCGACGGGCTCCATCTGAGCGTTGATCAAGACGGCGCTGTTGTTGTCAAACTTGATGTAGCTGCCATCAGGGCGTCTGTATTCGCGCGCGGTACGCACGACGACAGCCTTGGCGGTATCGCCCTTCTTGACCTTGCTGTTCGGAAGCGCCTCTTTGATGCTGACGACGATGACGTCCCCAAGCCCGGCGTAGCGGCGACGCGAGCCACCAAGCACCTTGATGCACTGGACACGTTTAGCGCCCGAATTATCCGCGACGTCCAGGAAGCTCAGCGTCTGGATCATCTCAGCCGAGCTCCTGCGCCGGACGGGTGATCAGGCGCGTAACGATGAAGCGCTTCTCCGCCGACAGCGGGCGATGCTCCTGCATCTCCACGCGATCCCCAACCTTGTACTGATTGGTTTCGTCGTGCGCTTTGTAGCGCTTACGAACTCGGACGTACTTCTTGTACATGTTGTCGCGCTTGAAGCGGACAACCTCGACCACTACCGTCTTGTCCATCTTGTCGCTACGTACACGACCGATGAGCTTCCGGCGATAGACGGCCGAACCCTTGACAGCTTCCGACTCGCTCACGACTGGTCTCCTTTGGAACTAGCCGAGCGCTCGCCGAGCAAGAGCTCGATCCGGGCGAGATCACGGCGTGCCTTCGGAATCAGGCTCGTATCGTCGAGCTGATTGGTGAAGTTCTTCATGCGGTGCGAGAACAGATCCTTGGACAGCGTCGCCTTAAGTTCGGCGAGGTCCTCGGTCGACCGCTCACGCAGGTCCTTGGCTTTCATCAGAGGGCTCCTCGTACCAGGAACTTTGTGTCCAGCGGCAGCTTGGAGGCGGCCATCCGGAAGGCGGCTCGCGCGTCCGCCTCTGGGACGCCGGCAATCTCAAAGAGGACGCGACCGGGCTTGACCACAGCCACCCAACCTTCGACGCCACCTTTACCGGAGCCCATGCGGACTTCGAGAGGCTTCTTGGTAATGGGCTTGTCGGGGAACACGCGGATCCACAACTTGCCGGCGCGCTTGACGTGGCGCTGAATCGCCATGCGGCTCGCCTCGATTTGACGCGAGGTCACCATGCAGTGATCCAGCGCTTGCAACGCGAAATCGCCGAAGGAAACATCCGAGCCGCGCCAGGCGACGCCTCGGTTCTTGCCCTTCTGCTGCTTACGGAACTTGGTACGTTTTGGTTGAAGCATGGCGGCCTCACTCTGGGATGCGGCGCGCTTTGCGCTGCAACACTTCGCCCTTGAAAATCCAGACCTTGACGCCGACCGTGCCGTAGGTAGTGCGGGCCTCGGCTAGCCCGAAGTCCACGTCGGCTCGCAGCGTGTGCAGTGGCACACGGCCTTCACGGTAGGTCTCGACACGAGCAATCTCGGCGCCGCCCAAGCGGCCGGCGCAACGAACACGAACACCCTTAGCGCCGAATTTCATCGCCGTTTGCAGGGCCTTCTTCATGGCGCGACGGAAGGCGATCCGGCGCTCAAGCTGCGTCGCGATGTTCTCGGCGACGAGCTGCGCGTTCGTCTCAGCCTTGCGCACCTCCTGGACGTCGATGAACACTTCATTGGTCGTGAACGCCTGGACGCCCGCGAACTTCGTCTCGCCCTTGGTAGCGGTGGCGAGGTTGCCAATCTTGAGGATCTCGATGCCCTTGCCACCCTTGCCGATGACCATGCCCGGCCGCGCCGTGTACACGATGATCTTGGCCTTGTTGGCGGCGCGCTCAACCTCAACAGACGCAACGTTGGCGTTGTAGAGGTACTCCTTCACGGCCCGCTTGATGCGGATGTCTTGGTGCAGCCAGTCCTGGTACTGCTTGTCCTCGTACCACTTGCTGGTCCACGTCTTGATGACACCTAGACGGAAGCCATAAGGATGAGTTTTCTGTCCCATTATTTTCCTGTTTAGCGTCTTGCGTCGCTGGGAACGTCTCGCGTCATGCTGGCTGAAGAGGGCTTGCTCGGCCTTGGCCTAGCGCGCATCCAGCTCGATGTTGATGTGCGTTACGCCCTTCTGGATGCGGGTGGCGCGACCCTGAGCGCGCGGCCGCCAGCGGCGAAGATGCGAGTTCGGCCCCTTATCAGCGGACGCACGGCTCACGAAGAGCGTATCGACGTCGACGCCGGGGTGGCGCTGCTGCGCGTTAGCGAGCGCGCTCGCCAAGAGCTTCTTCACGAAGGGCGCGCCGGCCTTGTAAGTGAAGTCGAGGATCTGCAGCGCTTCGGCTGCGTCTCGTCCACGGATCAGATCGACGACCATGCGCGCTTTGCGCGGACTGATCCTCTGAAAATTGGCTTTGGCGTTGCTTATCATGGCGACAGTTTCTCCGTGAGACTTGTCGACCCCCGGGAGCGACGAGTGCCGGCGCTCCGACATCCGCCACCGGGGGCCGCGGCTAGTGCGAACCGGGGAGGTCCGCGCCGCGCGCCGCCCGCTGGGCGGCTGGCGAAAACCCACCATCTAAAGGGTGGGCCAGCTGAGGGGACGCGCTTCGTAGCAAAGGGTCCCCCAGTAGGCAAGGGAACATCCGTCCTTGACGACCGAATATTCCATTACCTGCTCAGGCGTTCCCGAAATCCGGACTTTCGGCCGGCTCTCTGGACTCCTTTAGTCGATCCGCCGGAGCTTGCTGACTCGCCCACGGAAGTTCCAGTCCATGACGTACAGGTTGCCGTCGTTGTCCCAGCGGGCGGAGTGGGGCGCGATGAAGACGCCGTCTTCCCATTTGTCGCGGTCGACGCCGTTGTTGGCGCGCAGCCCCGGATCGGGGTTGTCGCCCAGGTGGGTGAGGATCTGGTCGTCTTTGCCCACGATCGTGACCCTGCCGGCGAGATCCGGCACGAGCAAATCTTCGCCGAGCTGGTGGACGCCGCACGGCCTGCGGAAGCCGGCCACGGCCTTCAGGAACTTGCCGTCCAGATCGAAGAACTGGAGCCTGCCATTCTCGCGATCCGCCACGACCACGACCGGCGTGGGGCTCCGGGTATCGATCCAAATGCCGTGGGGCGTGTTGAACTTCCCGTCGGTGTTGCCGGGCCCACCCCAAGACCGCACGTAAGCGCCCGCCGGATCGTATTGGTGCACCCAACTCTTGCCGTAGCCGTCGGCCGTGTAAACGTTGCCGTTCGGAGCCACGGCCACGCCGGTGGGCAGATACTCGCCGGGTGCGCCGTAAACCCCAGAAGTGGTGGGAAACGGCAGCGTCGACAGGACCTTGCCGTCAAGGCTGGCCTTGACGACTTCATGGCGCCCGGTGTGGGTCAGGTAGATCACCTCTTGGCCGCCGCATTCGCGCACAATCGTCATGCCGTGCAGGCCGCCGGCGAATTCTTGACCCCAGGAGCCGATGAAGCGGCCATCCGTGTCGAACATCAGCACGGCTTTCGTCGTGTCGGTGTTGACGTAGAGGCGTTCGGCTTCGTCCATCACGATGCCGCCGTGCGTGTTGCCGTAGTCGGCGTTCGCCGGCAGCGGGCCCCAGCTCTTGACCCACTCGTAGCGGTGCGTGCCCACGCCGAGCACGATGGGCGCCTGGGCCTGCGCCCCGCGTTGCCCCGGCGCGAAGGTGAGGGCCAGCGCCGCGCCCGCACTCAGGCTGCCTGCCAGAAAACGTCGGCGATT
>JANNWK010001187.1:0-1543 GCA_031408355.1 Myxococcales bacterium | reverse complement strand
GGGCGCGCTGCCCAGGCCCACGTCGATGGAAAAACCCTGACCGGATACCAGCACCGGTTGGGGTGTCTTAAAACCCGGCGGGAAATACAGCGTGTCCGGCGAAGGGATCCGATACACGCTGGTCTGGTTCAACTCTTTGGCCGATTTCGGCGCCGGCAGATCGATGCGCCCGAGCCCCACGCCGCCGAACCGGAGCGGCTCGCGGATGTCCCCTGCGATGTGAAGCTTCACGTTGCGCGGCGCCGCTCGCGGCAGCTCCGAATACTCACCCCAATCGTCCACGAACTCCTGGGCCAAGCAGGGCTGGTTCACGGCCGCCGGCTGGGCTAGCCCAATGCCCACCCGGTGGTGCCCCGGTTTCAAGATGTTCTTCCGATGTCCGTCGTTCGGCGGCACCTCGTCCATGAACATCTTCTGGAGCTGTTCGAGCAGCGCCGGATCGAAGCGCGGCTGAAGGTCGAGCTCGCGCGGTACCCCGTCGAACAGGCAGGCGGCATTCTCCTGCGCCATGTGGACGCCGCCCGCCTCCGTATAGCGCTGCTCCGGCACCGAACCGTCCGTCCCCCAGTGCGCGGTGAAGCCGTGCTTGGCCATGTCATCGGCGTGGCGCTGCGCCGCCTGCGAAGCGATAGGATCCAACGTCACGGGCGGCAGGCCCTCGGCCTGGCGGTCGCGGTTGATCAGGGTGAGCATGTAGCCTGTGGCCTCGTCGACCACCGCAGGCGCCGTGGGGCGCGGGGTAGCGGGCGCGACCTCACTAGCCGCGCCGCCGGTGCCTGAGCCCGACGGGGGGCGACACGCCAGAGCGCCGAGGAGCGCAGCGCCGAGCGCCACGAGCTGCTGAAAGCGGCAGATCACCCCGGGCAGTTGAGCTTGAATTCCCGGCCACGTCGAGGTCGTCAGCTGACTGGTGCTTTCAGCGCTCACGCCAGTCACCTATCCACTCGGACTGGACAAGCAAGCCAACGAGCCGCCCCAGCTGACGTTGTCCGTGACAGGGCGGGAGCCGTTGGGTACCATGGCGTCACTTCGGGCCTGGTGAGCAAGGTAGCTCGTAGGGGCTGAACGTTATTGGTCAAGGTAACTGCGCCGGTCTAGACAACACCGGTTGTTCAGTAGGCACATTACAAGCGCGGCTTCGCGAAGAGGTTAGGTTCAACAAATGAAATTCTTCAATATTGGCGTCGGGATCAGCGGCCTTCTCCTCGCGGCGTGCAGCTCCGATCCGGAGCCCGCGACCACGGGCGGCTCCGGCGGCTCCGGCGGCGCGGCCGCAGGCGCGGCAACGGGCGGCATGAGCAGCGCAGGTAAAGCCTCGGGCGGTGGCTCGGTGGGCGGCGCGGCCGGCGGCACCGTAGGCGTGGGCGGCGCGGCCGGCGGCACGGGCGGCGCGGCGGGCGGCTCAGGCGGCTCCGGCGGCGGGGGCGGCGGCACGGCTTGCGAAACGAAGTTGGGCAAAGCCATCAAGTTCGCGGGTTCCCCGGTCGTCGACTTGCTCGCGGGCGATCTCGGCGCCGACACCACGTTTGGTGATAAGGCGCGG
>JANNWK010001186.1:0-6933 GCA_031408355.1 Myxococcales bacterium | reverse complement strand
CGCCAAGGCTTGCGGAGTGCGGGTCTCGAGGCTACCTCTAGGGGTCAAACATGTCGTTCCGCGTTCTTCCGCCGCAAAGTGTCGCGCTCCTGCTCGTCGCCGTCAGCCTCGTCGCCTCCTGCACCGAAGCCGCGCCGCCCCCCAAAACTTCGGACGACTTGCCAGAGCAGGAAACGGAAAGTAGCTCCGGGGTCTCCGTTTCTAGCGAGATCGGCGGACTGAACGAGGAGAAGGTGAACAGAGCCTTCGAATCGAGCCTGCAGGGTCTGGAAGGTTGCCTGACGCGGGGCTCATCGCGCGTGGAGTTCCTCGGTGGTTCCGTCAGCTTCTTCTTGAAGATCAACACCGCCGGCAGGGTGGACGCCGCGTACCTCGAACGATCGACGCTCGGGGACCGCGAGACCGAGAAGTGCATGCTCGGGGCCCTGCGCGCCCGAAGCTGGCCCAAGCCGGTCGGCGGGCAGCACGGCCTGGCCAGAAAGTCGTTCGACTTTGACCCACCGAGCGACGTTCGACCGCCCGCCAGCTACGACCGGTCGCATCTGAGTCGTGGTCTGGAAGCGCTCTCGGACCAACTCGGTTCGTGCAAGAGCCACCGCGGCGCCTATGAGGCGACCGTCTACGTTGCTACCGACGGCTCCGTCCTCGCCGCTGGCGTGACGCCGCCGAACGAAGACGGCGAACAGTCGGTGGACTGCTTGGTGCAGGCCCTGAAGGCCGCCTCGTTCCCATCGCCTGGCAGCTGGCCCGCCAAGGTAACCTTCGAACTTTGAACACCGCGCCGTCCCCGCTCCAGGGCAAGCGCGCACTGGTCACGGGCGCAGGCCAGCGACTGGGTCAAGCCATCGCCGTAGCCTTGGGTCAGCAAGGCATGCAGGTGGCCGTCCACTATCGACAGAGCCGTCAAGGCGCCGAACAGACGTGCGAGCAGATCCGCCAGGCGGGTGGCAGCGCCGTGGCGCTCGGCGCCGATCTTTCGAACCGCCACGCCGCTCGGCAGTTGGTGGACCAGGCCGTCGCCGCGCTGGGCGGCTTGGACTTGCTGGTGGCGAGCGCGGCAAGCTTCGAACGACACCCGCTCGGCAGCATCGACGACGACACTTGGGATCGAACGCTAAACCTGAACCTTGCCTCGCCGTTCGCGCTCGTGAGCCACGCCGTCCCCGCGCTGGTCGCTTCTCGGGGTTCCATCGTGTTCGTCACTTGCTCAAGCGCGACCGTGCCCTTCCGAAACTATTTGCCCTACGTCGTCGCCAAGGGTGCCCTCCGCCACCTCATGCTGACGCTCTCGCTGGAACTTGCACCGGCGATCCGCGTCAACGCGGTAGCGCCCGGCACCGTCCTGCCACCCGCCGACTACGACGCTCCACAGCTCGAAAGACTAGCTCATGCGGTGCCGCTGGGCCGACTGGGCTCGCCCGCAGACGTGGCGCAGGCGGTCCTATTTCTGGCCAGCTCGCCCTTCGTCACGGGTCAGGAGATCGCCGTGGACGGTGGGCGAAGCGTCGCCCGGTCCGAGCGTTTCAGCTAGGCTGCCCGGGTGATACCGCACCGCGAAGAGCGCAGCTATGTCATCGACGTCAGCCTCGTTGCCGAATTTTCGGAAGACTACGCGGGCGAGGAGGACGGGTTCGTTTGGCACGAACACTTCCAGACGCAGCTACGTCCCAAACTCGTCCGGGCCATCGCCGAAGTGCTGGGGTCGGACCCGCGCTTCAGCATGAGCGCGGCCCCCCGAGGCAAAGATCCGGAACGCGCGCTCGAAGTGGAGCTCCGTTTCAAGCCTTGAAGGCTCACGTCACGCTGAGGGTAAACTGTATTTCCTCGCTCGCCGCGGGCGTGCCGCTGAGGCTGGGCGCCTCCGACTGTGCAGGGCTCCCCTCGACCTCTGGGGTCGCAACCATTGTCTCAAGGCGATCGCTGGCCACGCCGCCACCGGTCAGCGCTGCCACCAAACCGGCGACCGCCAAGGGATCGGCCCCGGCGCGCGAGTCCCGCAGCCCGAGGCGCAGACCAGCGTGCAAGTGGAGCACGCGCGCGAGCGCTTTGACAAGCGGCTGCGCGTCCGCCTTGACCGACCCATCTTCAGCCAACAGCCGCTCGCGCGGCGCACGCAGCACGAGCGTGCGCTGTTCGGCGTCGAGCGAGTAGATCCCCGCGGCAACCGGCTCTGCGAGCAGCAGTGCCAGATCGCGAACGGCTCGCGAACGGACCTGCCCGCGGTCGACTTCCGCGCTGCGTTCGAGCTCGAGTTTTTGCTTGTCGTCGTGGAAAACTCGCAAGTGCTCGCCGACGCGCGAAAGTTCGCCGCGCAGCTGTTCGACCAGTCCCTCAGCGCCTTCGCGTTGCTTGCCCTGGCCGCTCGTGTCCAGCGCCGCCTGAGCCAAGGCCTCGTCACGCTCGTCGATGAGCGAGCCCTGCTCGCGCATTCGCCCCAAGAGTTCTTGATTCTTGGCCTTCAGTTGCTGAACCTCGTGCTCAGCGCGGCGACGGCCCTCCATTTCGACCTGAGCTGCGGACTGCGTCTCCTCGAAGCGCATGGCCGGCACGCATCCCGAGAAGAAGCCAAGCAGCAATAAGCCGAGCAGGCCGCGGCTCATGACGAGCCAAAGGGAAATGCGCGTGCTTAGCCAAGTCAGAGTCATCGAATCAAGAGTTAAGGGCATGCTCACAGTCCTCGTCGTTTCGCGCCCATCGGGCGTTGTTTCAGGAGAGGCACACGCCCCGTAGGTTCAGAAGATCGAGGTGCTCGGCCAAGGTCAGGCGATCCACGTCCGAGATACGAATGAACTTGAGCGCTTGCTGCGCGCCCCGCACCCAGATCGGGCGAGCGAGCGCTCGTAACGGGCGCACCCGCTCCGGCAACATCATCTCGAGTCGCAGCAGCAGAGGCATATGCAATACCTCCCGGCCACGATCGACGATGATCCCGCTCGAGGAGATTTCGATTCCTCGGCAGTGTGAAACGAGCCCGCCGCTTGCGGCGAGGACCCGAAAGTCAGTCCGTGCTCTCAAGCCAACCCGACCTTGCATGGCGTCAAATCTCCGATGATTCCCAAATGGTACTGGGATGGATACCATGTAGGTCAACTTCTTACATAGACCTACCTTAACTTCGATAAGTGATGCGCCGCGCGGCGACTGCAAAGTTGCCCACACCGCGTAAACCGCTCCCTAGTTCGGGTGCGTAGCCGTGAAACCACGATTGTTCGCTCGTCAGTGGCTCCGAGCCTATGGGGCTGTCGCCATGCTGGGCAGCGCTGCGGCGGCGACCGCCTCCCCCGCGACGCCGCCTGGACCAGCGGGGTCGAAACAGCCGGCGGAGCTGGCGGGCCCCGTGCGGACTACGTCGACGCTTGACCGGACTCTCCAGCGGGCCGGTGAACGGCTACTGCGCGCCGCCGACCCCATGGAGGGAGGCATCGTGGCTGTCGACCCCAAGAGCGGTCGCATCCTTACGTACGCCGCGCGCAGTCGGAGCGGCCGACCTGCCCAAGTTCTCGGCGAGGCAAAGCTGCCGGCTGCGAGCCTGTTCAAGATCGTGACGACGGCAGCGCTGCTCGAGACGAGTGCCGTGTCCCCGCGCGATCAGATCTGCATCAGTGGTGGGATGCACGGCATCGACCGCGGACACCTTGAGCCCGCCCGAGGTCCCAAGGCCGAGTGCGGACCCTTTGCGTACGCCCTAGGCCACAGCAAGAATGCCGTCTTCGCCCAGCTTGCCACGCGCTGGCTTTCACGAAACGACCTGCTCACGACGGCCGAGCGTATCGGGTTCAACGCGCGGCTCCCGCTCCTTGACCACGTAAGGCCCGTCGAACTCGGGAGGCTCAGCGTCCCCTACGACGATCTGTCGTTTGCCCGTACCGCCGCCGGCTTTCAGGACAGCAGCCTTTCGCCCGTCGGCGCGGCCTACTTGGCGACACTGGTCGCACGCGGTGGTGAACCGATAGACCTGCGGTTGCGCGACCACGAACTCGTGTCCGACCCTCAGGCTGCTGCCGACAAAGCGAGCAAGCCCCGTCCGGAACGCGCCTTCTCCAAACGAACCGCCGATAGGCTCACACGCATGCTCGAGGTCACGATTGAAACCGGCACTTGTCGCGCCGCGTTCAGCTCGCCCGATGGAAAGCGCTACCTGAAAGGCATCAAGGTCGCTGGGAAGACCGGAACGCTGCGCGCCGGACGAGGCGAACAGGGCGAGACGAACACCTCGATGACGAGCTGGTTCGTCGGGTTCGCTCCTAGTCGAAACCCGGAGATCGTCGTGGCCGTCATGCTCGTCAACGGCCAAGTATATCGGCGAAAGGCCAACGAACTGGCCCGCGACATGCTGCGAACGTATTTTCGAGCACACGGGCACGCCGAGCGGGTGACCGATCCGTTCGAGGACGCGCTCGCCGCTGCCGACTCCCAGTGATACGCTATTGGCAATGCCCAAAGCGCCGGACGCGCGTTACCTTGCCTGCGCCTATGTTGTGCTCGGCCTACTCTTGACACTGGGTTGCCGTGGCGCCGGCGCAGAACGCATCGTGGGGCCGGATGGCTCGGCAATGCTGCACGTCCACTGCGGAGCTGAGCAGGCCGTGTGTTTTAGACTCGCGGGCCAGGCCTGCCCGACGGGCTACGAGCTCACCCCCGTGATGGCGGGCCGCGACGGGAATTTTTTGGTTCGATGTCGCGAGCGGCTGGCGACGCCGCCGACAGTAGCGGCTGCGTGCGCCCCAAGCTCACCACCAGCCAGCGCCGCGCTCGCCGCGCCCGCTCCGCGCGAGGCCCCGGCCCCGCAGCGAGCCAGCGAGAGTTGGCCGCCCGCGGCCGAGCCCTGGCCTGCCGCTTACCCGTGGCCACCTCCCGAAGCGAGCAGCGTCGGAGGGGTCCAGGCTCCTCCATCAGCGCAAGAGCGCGAGGGCGGCCAGGTCGACCTCGGGTATTGAGCTCAACCAACTAGCGACAACACGAGCTTGACGATACCGAAGCCGACGAGCGGCGCAGCGATCCAGAACGCGCGCACCGGCCCGAGCGAGAACGGCGCGCCACTCAGGCTGGCATAGGCAAAATCCGCGATCATGATCGCCACCCCGAAGCCGACCAAGCGAAACGCCGGAGCCATCCGCGAAAGCACGGTGTCCATGGAAGGCGCTTCGCTGGGCATTCCCCGCACGTTCGACGCCTGCGCCACGCGCACCCGCGGAGCGACACCTAGATCGAGCGAGGGCGTTGCTGCTCGCGCCAGTGGCTGCTGAGCGGAGCGCATTTGCTCCTGAGCGTCACCTCGCATCACCGAGATATCCAAGCGCTGAAACGCCTCGTCGTCGGACGGATCGCGCAAGCCCGAGCTAACCACGGGAGCGGCTACGGCCGCCGCCGACGGTCGCTGCCGCTCGGGTAGGCGCCTTTGCACCGCGAACGACAGATCGGGGATCTCGTGAGAGGAGGCCAGCTTCGCCGTAAAACCGACGCCGCCGAGCAGCTGTGACTCCTGCGGCGAATCCGCCGAGTCCGGTGGAGGCACGAGCGAGTCGTGGTCGACTTGGCCGGCCACCGTGATGCGCGGCGTGGAGATCCCCACCGCCGCCTCAACCTCGTCCCAGAACGCGCCCATGTCATGAAAGCGCTGTACAGGGTCGACGGCGAGCGCCCTACGAAACGCGGCCTCCGCACGATCCGGCACGCTCGCACCGAGAGTTCGTGGCGTCGGTCGCCGCGTCTCATCGATGCAGGCGCCCATGATGGCGGGAGCGTCGCCATCGAGAGGACTGGTTCCCGTAAGCGCCTCGACCGCGCACAGAGCGAAGCCCCAGATATCCGTCCAAGGCCCAGTCTGACCAAAACGCTGGGGAAGCCACTGCTCGGGGGCTGCGTAGGTGGGCGTGAACGCTGCGATCCCGCCCTGCTCCGCGGAAACCCGGCCGACCATTTGGGTCGCCACGCTGCGCACCTTGCCGATGCCGAAGTCCAAAATCTTCAAGGTCTCCTGGCCGTGCACTTTGGCCAAGAACAAATTCTCCGGTTTCAAGTCACGATGCAGGATCGACAGCGCGTTGCCATCCGGCCCAGGAAACTTGTGAGCGCATTCCAGGGCGCGAGCCACTGGACCCATCATGCGAACCACCCGGGCCAGGTCGAGCGGCGCTTTGCCGGCGACGCGACGACGCGTCACCAGGGAGTCAAGCGACTCCCCGTCCAACCATTCGAGCGCGATGAATGGGACGAAAGGGTGCTTGGACGTTTCGAAGGTTCCGACGTGCAGCGGCCGCACCACGCAAGGGATCAGGGCTGAGAGTCGAAACAACACCTCCCCCTCTTCCTGAAACTTCTGCAGGAAAGCGCCGCGCTGCTCGGCCGAAAAGGCGCCCGGGATCTTGAGGCATTTGAGCGCTACCGCGGCGCGGAAACCCTCGTGATGAGCCCGATAGACGACCCCGAAACCACCCTCCGCAACGACGCGCTCGACCCGGAACACGGCCGCCTGCAGCGAGCCGACGATCCCGAACACGTCGTCTGCCATGCGAGCCAGGTTAGATGGACTCACGGGGCGAGGCCAGTAGTCCGAGCAAGGCTCGAGCTAGCGCTGGCGCCGACGCCTGAGGGTGCCCAGCAACAGGAGCCCGAAACCAAGCGCGCTCGCAGAACTGCCCGGACCTCCTCCGGGTAGGTGGCAGCTGCACTTGCCTCCGGTTTTCTGGGCTTCTGATGCCGTTTCGAGGCCGGCGTCCGGTTTCGCCGGGGCCGGAGCAAGTCCGAGACCGAGCTCGGCAATGGCCGTCCTGACCACCAGGGCGGGCTTGATCTGGGTGTGGCTCTTGCGCGTGAGGTCGTCGGCTATCCAGGTCTTTCTTAGGCCGCGATAATCCCGCCCCGCCTTGCCCCAGCGATACCGATCCGGATTCTCGCAGGCGATCACCGGGACCCACGGATGAAAGTTGGTGT
>JANNWK010001185.1:0-1784 GCA_031408355.1 Myxococcales bacterium | reverse complement strand
AACCGGTCCGCCGTTGACATGCGGACCTGCTTGTTCATGTAGAGCCTTTCGATGACGACAGGATGGCGCAGCATCAGCTCTTCGTTGGTGGCGATGAGCTCGCCCGCGCGGTCGTCGGCGCCCGCCGCCATCAGCTCAAGCGCCTCGCCCGAGATGCGCGGCATGCGCAGCAGCCTCTCGATGACTTCGTGCTGGTTGGGGTAGAGGCGCGCCAACACGAGGGTGACGTTGCCGGGGAGGTCGGCCGCGAGCGCGCCGTTCAGGATGGGCGGCGGCAGCTTGGCAAGCGTGCCGAGGGCCGCCTCGCGCAGCTTTTCGTCGTCGGCCCCCGCCAGGGCCGCAATCACGATCACAATTTCATGCGGCTTTGCGCCAGGAATTACCCCGCGCGCCGCCATCAGCTGTGCGGCCAACGGCGCCCCGGCCGAGAGCACTTTTTGCGCCGCCGCTCCTAGCTTCAGTACCTCGTCGGCCTCGATGTCGCTGGACAAGCCCCCGAGCCTACCTCAGCCCGGCTTTGCCGTGTACACTCGCGGCCGTAGGCGCGTTTTCGCCGAGGAGCAAACCAGATGGGCATCATGGACTTCGTGAAGGGTGGCGTGCAGCGGATGATGATTGCGCGCGCCGACGCGCACAAGAATCGCGTTCTATATAAGCACCCCGATCAGAACTTCCCCTTCTGGAGCCAGCTCACCGTCGACTCTGACGAGGTCGTGTTGTTCTTCAAGAACGGATTCTTCGTCGGCACGCTTGGGCCCCAGCGCGAACCGTACACCCTGACGACCCAGAATATTCCGTTTCTGGGCTCGCTCGTCGATCAGTTCACGGGCGGCAATCTCTTCATTAGCGAACTCTACTTCGTCACGATGAAGCCGATGTACAACGAAGGCTTCGGTGACCAGATTGGTTCGATGCGCGATCCGGATCTTGAGCTGCGCGTCACCTTGCGCGCGAACGGAACCTATTCATTTCGCGTCGTCGATCCCTACAAATTCTTGGTCGGCTTCGTCGGGCAGGGCGGGGATCCCGAGCGCGCCATGCAGTGGGTCAAGGACTTGCTGTTCATGGGCCTCAAGAGCACCGTCGGCGAGCTCATCAAGAATCGGGAGTACACGCTGCTCGATCTGGGGCAAATGGGCCCCGAGGTCGCGCGGCAGGTGGTGCGCAACTGTCCGGATCTGGCCAATTGCGGCGTGCAGGTGCTCGAAATCGGCAAGTTGAACATCAACGTCAGCGATGAGGATCAGCGGCGCCTGGATGAAAAGCAGGACGTGATCGCTCAGGCCAAGGTTGAGGCCGTGGCAGCGCAGCGCGGAGTGGCCAAAGCCCAGGCCGAAGCGCAAGCTCGTCAATTCCAGCTCGATCAAGAGTTTCAGAATCGCGCGCGCTACGTGAACCAGCTCGACATGCAGCGCTATGGTCAGTACGCCGCTGCGGAGGCCACCATGGGTCTCGGCCAGGGCCTGGCCCAGGGCGGTGACGGTACGGCGGGGGCCGCGATGGTCCAGGGAATGGCACTCGGGACCGGCCTCGGCTACGGACAACGTATGCCGGGTCAAGCCCCGGCGGGCTATCCACCACCGGGCTATCCACCGCCCGGCTATCCACCGCCGGGCTATCCGCCGCCGGGCTACGCGGCGCCCGGTTACCCGCCACCAACGGGCTACGGTCCGCCGCCTCAAGGTTACGCGGCACCGCCGCAGGCCCCCGGCGCCGGCGGCTACGGTCCGCCGCCTGTGGCGCCCCCCGTCGCTCCGACCGGCGCAGCGCCCGCCGCAGCCGCC
>JANNWK010001184.1:0-2862 GCA_031408355.1 Myxococcales bacterium | reverse complement strand
CGGGCAAGCGAGAGAAGGCGCTCGTCGAGGCCGCGCGCAAGGTCAAGCTGGCTATCGCGCTGATCACGCCTGATGAGAACTTCAAGGGTGGCGCCGTGCTCCGCAGCAACAACGTGGATGCGGGCCGCGAGATAGCTGAGCACCTGTACGAGCTCGGTCACCGTCGCATCGCCTATTTGGGCGGCCCGGAGGATTCGCTCGACAGCCGACAGCGCGCGCAGGGCCTGGAGGAGGGGCTGGCCTTGCGACGCCTTAAGATCCTGCCGCAGCACCTGATCTTCGCGCCGCGTTACCACTTCCTAGAGGGCGTAGGCTTCGCCGAAAAATGGGTGAAGATGCCGTCGTCTCGCGCCCCCACCGCGGTGGTCTGTGCCAACGACGTGATGGCCTTGGGATTTTTGCGCACGCTGCAGTCACATGGCGTGGCCATCCCCAAGGACGTGTCCGTCGTGGGCTACGACGACGTCCCCGCGGCGAACCTGTTCTGGCCGGGCCTCACCACGGTGCGCCAGCAGATGCGGGCGATGGGCTCGGCGGCGTGCCGCTCGCTCATGGCTCAGATGCAGGGCGAGTCGCAGGATCGCTCGGTGCTTGAGTTCCCGATGGATCTCGTAGTTCGCCAGAGCACCGGGACGGCGCCGGATCGCAAGGGTTGAAGCGACCCCGCCCGAACGATCGCGGCGCGCATAGCTCGCGCGGCCGCCCTCGCGCGGCGCCCCACACCCGCGCGGTGGAAGCCAAGCCGCAGGCTCGCGCGGCGCAGCATGATCCCTCGGCCCTGCAGCTGCCCGAGGCCTTGGAAGCTCGGCTCGGCGCCGGCCACCCTTGGGTCTATCGGGATCACGTGCCCGCTCGCTTTAGCGCCAGTCCGGGCAGCTTCGTGCGCATCCAGGCGGGCCGGTTCTTCGGCTACGCCCTGTGGGATCCGGATTCGCCGATAGGGTTGCGAGTGTTTTCGCAGCGGCGGGAGCCGAACGCCGAATGGGTCAAGGAGCGCGTAGCAGAGGCGTGGGCGCTTCGGCGTAGCCTGCTGCCGCCAGAGACGAACGCGTTCCGGCTGCTGTTCGGGGAAGGCGATGGCCTGCCGGGCATTGTGGTCGACGTTTACGCGGGCTTCGCTGTGCTCGTCAGCTATTCCCCGGCTCTCTCCCAGGTCGCCGAATGGGTCGTGGCAGCGCTCTCCCAAGAACCTGAGATCCGCGGGGTGAGCGAGCGGATCACGCGCCGCAAGGAGCGAACCGCAAAGTTGTCTCAACTGGCTGGTCTGGCCGCGCCCGCGCTACTCCACGTTCGTGAGCATGGCCTGCACTACGAGGTGGACCTGGAGGCCGGCCAGAAGACAGGGTTGTTCCTCGACCACCGAGACAACCGCCACTACCTTCGAAAGCTCGCCCGGGGCAAATCGGTGCTCAACCTGTTTGCGTATACCGGCGCCTTCTCGGTGTCTTGCGCGGTTGGCGGCGCTGTGCGCGTGACGAGCGTCGACATCGCGGCGCCTGCGATCGCAGCTGCCGAGCGCAATTTCGCTCTCAACGGCCTAGATCCGCAGCAGCACGAGGCCGTCGCTGCCGACGTTTTCGAGTTCCTGGAAGCGGCCCGACGAAATGGGCAGCGTTGGGACCTGGTGATCGCCGACCCGCCGAGCTTCGCTAGTTCGCGCGCTGAACTTTACGGCGCGCTGCGCGCGTACAAGAAGCTGCATGCAGCCGCGCTCGTCGTCCTCAACTCGGGGGGTCTATACGCGGCCGCGAGTTGCACGGCGCAGGTGTCGCCCGAAGCGTTTCGAGAAACGCTAGCGGAGGGCGCCGCGCGCGCCGAACGCCGGCTCACCGTGGTGCACGAGGCGGCGCATGCGCCAGATCACCCCTATGGCATGGGGCACCTGGAAGGCCGCTACTTGAAGTTCGTCCTCTCTCGCGCGCTGCCTCTGGCGTGACCCGCTCAGGCCTACACCTTCTTGTACTCTTCGACGAACTCCCAGTCGGCGATCAAGTGCTTCTTCAGCATGACCGAGAGGAGCGCCGAGAAGAGAGCCTCCCAGCGCACGTGCTCGCCCAAGATTTCGCTCGCGTCCGCGCCGTGCGAAACAGCTCTCAGCGCGGCGACGAGGTCGCGCGCGGTCAGTCCTTCGCTGGTGGCCTGACCCCTGTCTTCCTTCGTCGGAGGATCGCTCGGTAGTCGCTGCTTGCGGAGTCCTGGTTGGTTTCGAGCCGGGAGGTTCACCTGCGTGCCGTCGAGTAAGGTGAGCGTGACCATGCGTCGAGCCGAGCCGCGGCGCGGCACCGGCATCGCGATCTCGTGAGCCTCTATCTGCGGGCCACTGTCGTCTTCGGGTCCGGCCGCAGACGCAGGCGCTGCGCTCTCGCCGCCGGGTATTGGTGCAGCGTCCGCGCTCGGTTCGGCAGGGGTCGGCTGGCCCTGACTGCTCGTCACCAGGGGCCGCGTGGCGTCGGCTTCGGCCATGGCCTCCGCCAGCGACGCTGCGTCCCCGCCGGCGCCGTAGTAGGCGCGGATCGCCGCGCGAATATCCGAAGGTGGAGCGATCATCGCGCGCACCGGTAGGCCCGAAAACTCCTCGAGCTCGCGTTGAGCCGCCTCGTCGCTCGGGTCATCCATCGCGACGTACAGGGTCTTGCCCTGGCCGCGCACCCGGCGCACGAAGATGGGCACGAGGCAGTAGCGCTCCGCCAGATCCTGACCGACCAGGTTGAGCAGCTGCCGTGAGAACTCAATATGGTAGAGCGACACCCAGGGAACGCTCAGCTGCTGGCTGAGGATCTGGGTCACCTGCGTCTCGCTGACGAGCGAAGCCTCTACGAGCAGCGTGCCGATGCGGCGGCCATCGCGCTTTTGGACCGCCAG
>JANNWK010001183.1:0-1725 GCA_031408355.1 Myxococcales bacterium | reverse complement strand
GTGACGTCGTTGGCCGCTGGCGGAGCACCCCCATCCAGGGCAGCGTCGCACGCCCGGCCTGCATCCAACTGTCGCTCGTCCCGAATCCCTGGGCTCCGACCCCGCACCCGCTACTGGCGCCCTCTGGCGACGAAGCCTACGTGGTCGAGGTGCACAAGGCCCTATGAGCGCGCGACGGCGTCGCACGCGACTCGCCCTGGCGTTGGCGTTGAGCATCCTGCCAATTCGAGGACTGCCCGCAGAATCCCCGGTTGGCAGTCTCCGTACGTCCGTGGGTCCCCCCAGCGCCCCTCACGCGATGCCCGGCGTGGACGCCCAACGCTCGCGCCGAACCTCGACGCGACTCGCGTCCGAGCCAGCCGTGAAGAGCCGTCTTCGCGTCGCTTACGGGGTGGGCCGAGGCATGGTCGTTCATGACGACGGCGATTTCACCGTCGCCCATCCAGCGGCACGCCTATCGCGGTTCGATGCGCTAGGCCGGCTGGTGTACTCAATGAAACTCAACGCGGAGCCGAGCTCGGCTCCCGTTGTCACCTCCAGCGGACTGGTCGCGTTCGTTGTCGAGAACGAACTGCTTTTCGTCGACGACCGCGGGCGGCTACGCCACCGCACGAGGCTTGGTGCCGAAACCGCCCCCGCTACTCGCAGTATCCTGGCGACGCGTGACGGCGGTGTGCTGATCGCCAGCGGCAGCGCCGCCTACAAGGTCAGCGGATTTGGGAACCTCGAGTGGCGCAGACCGACGAGCTCCCCCATCCTCGAGGTGCTCGAGGCCGGACCGCTTCAGCTGGCCGTGAGCGAAGCTGGCAGCGTTTTTGAGCTGCGGCCGGGCGGAACCTTGCATCCGCTTGGCGAACTTGGCGCCGCCACGGGCGCCGTTACGTTGGCCGCAGATGGCCGCCGGCTCCTTGCGCGCTCGGGTCGGCGTCGCATCGCAAGCTTCGATGTAAGGCAGCGTCGCCTAGACTGGACCGCCGAAGACCTGACCCTCGACTTCGATGGCCCAGTTCTGCTCAGTGCCGACGGGCACGCAGCGGTGTTCACGGCCGATGGTCTGCTGGTCCGCCTTCGCCCGGACGGCAGCGAGTTGCAGCGTGTGCCGGCGGATCCGGGGGCGCGCCAAGCGCCTGGTCTGGACTTGACTCTCCTGCTCGCCGACGGTCGACTCATCCTCGCGCGCGTCGGCGCGGATGCTGCCGTGATCCACGCGAACGGGGAGGTCACGACGATCTCGGGCAGCAGGTGCCCGGACCCTGCGGGGGTCTATCCTGGTGCCGGCGACACCGTGCTCGTCGCCGGCCGCTCGGGCCACATCCTACGGATCGAATGACACCGCGGCGCTGCCCCGCGCACGCGCGCGCTTGCTCGACTAGTGGTAGGCCGCTGTGAGGGAGAGGCACCCGACGCCCGCCGAGCCCGTTCGCTCGCTCGAGTCTTGGTTCTTCCCCGTGGAGACGCCGGTGAACTGGAGCATACCGCCGAGCGACCACTCCTGCCCCACCCAGCCCATGTAGCCGATCCAGGCGGAGAGCCCGAGTCCACCGCCGCCGTAGTTCTCTATGCCTTCGGCGGCCAAGCTGCTTCGCTCCGCCTCAACCGACAGGCTGCCCAGGCCGAGAGCGCCCCCGAAATGCAGCCCCCGTTGGTCGTCCGGAAAGGCATCGATGAAGACGCCCACCAGGCCCACCAGGCCATTCATCGGTTCGGAGTATGTGGCCCCTTCGA
>JANNWK010001182.1:0-3045 GCA_031408355.1 Myxococcales bacterium | reverse complement strand
CACCCGGTGCGCCAACACGGAGACCGCCAAACCGTGAATATCGTCCGCGATGCAATAGTCTCGACCCGAGAGCAGGGCTCGCGAGCGGGCCGCTCGAGCCAGATTCATACCGGCCCGCGTCGAAGCGCCCAGCGAGAGCGTGGGGCTCGTGCGCGTGGCCGTGATCAGCGCCTGCAAATACGTGCCGAGCGCGCCATCCATGGACACGCGATCCACCTGGCGCTGCAGGCTGACGAGCGACTGCGGATCGAGCACGACGGGCACCGCCTTAACGCGGTCCGCGTCCGGCTCCAGCATCAGGCGGGTCTCAATGTGGGCCGGCGGATAACCGATGTGGATCCGCATCATGAAGCGATCCAGCTGCGACTCCGGCAGTGGGAAAGTTCCCGCAAAATCCTGCGGATTCTGGGTGGCCACGACCAAAAATGGCTCGGGCAAGGGCAGCGTGCGACCGTCGATCGACACTTGCTCGTCGCTCATCGCCTCGAGCAGGGCGGACTGGGTGCGTGGACTGGCGCGGTTGATTTCGTCGGCCAAAAGCACGTTGGCGAAAATCGGTCCCTGACGCAGCACAAATTCGGAGGTGCGCTGATCGAAGATCACGACCCCCACGACGTCGCTCGGCAGCAGATCGCTCGTAAACTGGACGCGGCGCATCTCTCCGCCGACCGCGCGAGCCAGCGCGCGGGCCAGCGTCGTCTTGCCCACGCCCGGGACGTCCTCGATCAGAATGTGACCGCGGGCCAGGAGCGCGACCAGCGCCAGCTCGACCACTTCCGCTTTGCCCTCCAGGGCACCCTCGACAGCGCTTCGAAGCTCGGCCACTCGGGGTACCTGCTCCGCAGGCAAGGCCAGGACAGACGACGACATATGCCCGTCAGCGTAGCACCAAGTGCCGGACGAGGAGGGTAGCTGAAAGACCCAGAAAACCCGCGCCCGCGGGGGCTCGGCGGGGCTACCAGGCGGCCGGGCGCAATTCGACCGCGCAGGCTCGCTAGGGCGGCGGGCTCAGTGGCGCGCCCGAAATGACCTCAGAGGGGGTCACTGCCCACCTGACCGGGCTTGAGCCAGCCCACCGGGCGCCCCACCGCTCGGCACGTTCATTGATAGCAATCGCCGTTCATTAGGCGACAAAAGCCGCGTTCGACGCACCCTTTGGACTCTGCGCAACTTGCGGCGGTCGCTTCACATCCGTACCCGGCTGGGTAGCATCTGCCGGCGTCCGGACAGTCTTCGCTGGCGGCGCAGCCTTCTGCAGTGGGCTCGCACTCTCCTTGACTCGAGAAGCCGCAACGACCCGAAGAGCGGCACTGGTCCGAGTTCGCACAACGTCAGCCGTGAGCCCGCAACCGCTGCCCCTTTGTTCGCAGTATCCGAACGCTTTACACCTATCACTCTGGACGCAACCCTCCGCGCTGGCCGAGCAGGTCTCGGCTCCGCTGTTGCACTGGCCCTTGGACTTGCAGATTGGGTCATTGGCGCAACCTTCCTGGGTGGGCACACAACGCAACCCATCGAAACCGCAGCGCCCGTAGACGCACGTGCGCGCGCAACCGTCGGCGGTGGGCACACAGCCGTCAGCACCATCGCCACAAATCCCAGAAGATGTGCACGCCTGCGTGACGTCGCAGTGTGACGTCGCCGAGCATTCCGCGCGCACGTTTCCGACCCGCACACAGTATGGTCGTGCTGCCTCACACGAATCGGTCTCCCAGCGATTGCCACACGGGATCTCTAGGCAACGCTGAATGCCCCGCTCTCCCGAGCAACGGTACTCGCCCGGCATGCACTCGTCGCCCGACGCAAACGCATTGCAGCCATCCGGTGTCACGCATCCGGCAAGACTCAGCGTTCCGCCATACAACGCGAGCCCCAGGCCGAGCGCCATCGACCCAAGCCGCGGGGAGGAAGCGCGCTGGCGGACGTGGCCTGGTCGCTTCCCTGAGGCGATGCTAGCGTGTGGACCCTATGACGAAGCTACCCGTCGTCCTGCGGCCCGGCGAAGACTGGTGGATTGTTGCCGAATGCCCGGTTCTTCCCGGCTGCGTCTCGCAAGGCAAGACGCGAGAAGAGGCGCTCGTCAACATTTCTGAGGCCATCGCGCTCTGTTTGGAAGCGGGCGATGAGCCCAAGGGCGAGTTGGTTGACGTCACAGTCGCGGCGTAAGTGCTGTCGTGACCGCTCCTCCCGTCATCTCCGGCAGAGAATGCGTGTCTGCGCTGGCTCGCCTCGGCTACGTGCAGACGCGTCAACGTGGGAGCCACGTGCGCCTCGAGTGCCCGGGTCGCGCCCCACTGACCGTCCCCATGCATGGTGAACTCGACCGCGGCACGCTGCGAGCGATCATCAAGGCCGCGGGAGTCACGGTGGAGTAGTTTAGTGCGCTACTCGGCCAATGTCGCGCTCTCCAATTTTGCGACTGCCTGACGCGGATCGCAGTGGTCCGGACCTGCGACGCGAATTGGGGAAGTAGCGACGATGGCGGCGCAGGCGCCGTCCGGCTCACGCGATTTCTCCCGGCCGAAACCAGTCGAAGTGGTTGGGGCGCAGGAAGCCGTTTAGCCCGAGGCTGATGCTCACATCGAGCGAACGCACGTCGCCCGCCGCCGTAACCCGGTCGACGAAGTCGCGCAGCAAGCACTGCTGGGTGTGCTTGCTCGCGTTCTGATCATAGCGCGGGTCGAAGCTCCGTCCTTCGGTGACGTCCACCGTGTGCTCGCCGAAGTGCTCTCGAAGGTACCCGGGCGTCCACTTTCGCCATGCAGGAAATTGCGTAACCATGTCAAGGATCACGACCGGCAACGCAACGGCCATGATCTGTTCGTAAAAATTCTCGATAGCGGCAGCGCCTAGGCGACGGACTTCTTGGAGGTGCTTTTGCTGTTCGCGCAGGAGCTCGACGACCTGGGTTGCGCGGCGCGCGCGGACGGTGGCTTTCCGCGCGCCTATGAGCTCGGGGACGCTTTGGGCTGCTTCGACGGCCCTGAGCGCCAAGGCGTGGGTCACCCCGCGCGCGACCTGGCCTTGAACGTTGCGCTCCGGAGC
>JANNWK010001181.1:0-2344 GCA_031408355.1 Myxococcales bacterium | reverse complement strand
TGCGAAGCTGAAGGCCCCCAGCGTTGCCAGCGAGCTGACCATGATGGGATAGGTGCCCTTCGATTTATCGAAGTTCAAGAGCACGCTCTCGAACAAGGCTTCGTCCTCGGTCGCGACTTTGCGACCAAGCGCGTACTGGGTGAACTTGCGAATCAAGCAGCGTTTCGCTGCCGGACTCTGCGCCAGGATCGTGGCGAACTCGCCCACGTTCGCGTAGGCCTGTCGCTGGTCGTCCAGCGTCAGGTCGCCGTTGCCATACAGCCGATTGCCATGCTCATCCGTATCGCTGTACCGGCCTGCGACGTCGTAGTTCTCGAACGGCAGCCCGAACGGATCGATGAGCGCGTGGCAGCCCGAGCAGCTGGGATCGCTGTTGTGTGCGGCAAGCTTCTCGCGCTGGCTGACAGTGTCACCCGTGCTTTGGTCAAAGGCGGCAGCCAACGCCTGAGCGGCTGGCGGCGGAGATGGCACCTCCAAGCACAAGAAGTCCTCGGCGATGGTCAGCCCGCGATCGACGAGGGAGGCACGCCTTGGACCCGCTCTGGACCCGAGCACGCCGAGCTGCGTCAATAGTCCGACGCGCGTGGGCACCGTCGCGAAATCGTAGCGCCCATCTGGCGTGACCGAAATCCCGTAGAGACCAGCCAGCTCGGGCCCGAACTCTGTCTGCCGGTTCGTCAGCAAATCGATCAGCGGAGCAGCTTCGTCCATCAGGATGCGTTCGACGAAGCGGAGTGACTCGGCGCGCATCGCTGCGAAGACCGGCTCACTCAAGCCGAGCGCTGGGTCCGGAGTGCGCCCCAGGTTGTTGTAGACGCGCAGCCAATCGTCGCCGAATTCACGGACACCTCGCCGTGCCCTCGGATCACTCAACATTTCGAGCGCCTTGGCGTCCGTGCCGCCTGGCGACCCCAGCGTTCCGGCCTGGGCCGCATCGAGCAGGCCTCGATCCGGACCGGACTTCCAGAGTGTGAACGACAGGCGGGTAGCGACTTCGTACCCATCGGGTGCCGCCCGCTGGAACTCTAGCTTGTACAGGAAATGTGGTGACTGCAGCATCGCGCGCAAGATGGCGCTCGCTCCGCGGTCGAAGGGCGCCTCTGTTGTGGCGGTCACTTCGAAGAGCCTGCTTAGGTTGCCCACCTCGGCGACGCTGAGTGGGCGCCGATACAAGAGCGAGCCCAGCCCTGCCACGAACCCCGTCTGGCAGGCTGAGGTGGCGTCAGCGCACGGCGCGAAGGCCCTCAACGCGGCTGCCGGCACGGCTTCGGCAATGTCTGCCGCGACTTCCTCGTAGTCAGAAACACGTTGGCCCGACACCGTGACCTCGCTCAGGTCGTTGCGGAAGCGCAGCTGCGACGCCGATTCGCCTTGGATGCGCCCAGCCGCGACGCCCGCCTGGGGCCCGAGCACGTCCGTAACGGTGTTGACGAACTCTTCTTTGGTGAGTCGACGTCCAGCCGTTGGCCCGCGTGGCGTGCCAGGCGCTGGCTGGCCTCCGGTCACGCTTGCGCCCCCGACGCCGGCAGCGCCGCCCCCGCTAGCAGGCGTTGAGCCGGCGGGTAGGTCGTTCGAGTCCGGGCCATCGAACACCCCGGTGCAACCGAGTAGCCCAAGGCTGCCTAGGGACGACACGAGCGCGAGGCGCCATACGCGAAAGCGGCTGGATTGAAGCATGGGGGATTGCAAAAAAGGTCGATCTCACCCCAACCAAGCAGGCAAAATTCGGACGGTCCGGCTTCGCGGTGGCGTTTCAGCGGACAAAGACGCTCTTGCTGGAGAGCGGCACCCCAAGACGATGTGGCCGAAAGGAGCTAGGATTGTAAGCCCCCATGCTGGTCGACTCGCGCCACGCCACCCGCCACCTGGCATCGTGTGTGGCGGCACTGGCGTTGGTCGCCTGCTCGTTTCCGGATTTCGTGGTGTTGCCGGGCGCGGCGGGTCAGTCCGGGGGGGGCGGCTCCGGTCTTGGCGCAGAGGCGGGGCAATCGAGCGGCGCTGGCGGACTCGTCGCCGCGGGTGGTGGTGGCGGCGAGGGCGGCGAGGGCGGCGAGGGCGCCGGGGGTCCGTGCGGCGCGCCTGAGGTTCCCGTGCATTGTTCCAACGACACACAGGACGTCGACGAGACGGACGTCGACTGCGGTGGGCCAAGCTGCGAGCCGTGCGGGGCCGACGAGGCCTGCACGGCTGACTCGGACTGCGCCACCGGCAGCAGCAACGCGGACCGGTGCAACCGGCTTTTCGATCTCAGCTACGTCCAGCAGGAGCCGGACGAGGAGACCGGCGACTTTCTCATGCACGTCCTGCTGACGTACCTCGGTAGCGAGCTGGTTGCTTTGTCGGA
>JANNWK010001180.1:0-21912 GCA_031408355.1 Myxococcales bacterium | reverse complement strand
TACCAAACGACCATCGTCGGCGTCGACGAGACATTCGCCTACGTCGCCTTCGTCAACCAGCCATCCTACTTTTACAAGATCTTCCAGTAACGCTCACTTTGACGACGACGGGCGGCTTCGGCGCTGCGTCGGTCGTCATCACGCACGAGGACAGGTCGAACAGCAGGAATTCGAGCGCCTTTTCCTGCGCCGATCCCATGCTCGGGCGGTTCATGCTGGGCGAAGCTTGAGGTTTACCGCTGGGTTGGCGCGCAGCTGGGGCACGACGAAATCGACGAACGCTCGTACCCGAGCTGGAGCCCGCCGGCCCTCGCGGTACACCACGTGAATCGGGATAGGCTCGGCCTCGAAATCCTCGAGCACCAGCCGCAAGCGCCCGGCCCTGACGTGCTCGACCACCATGTACGAGAGCGCACGCGTGACGCCGGCGCCGGCCACTGCCGCGTCGATCGCGACCTCCGAACTGTTCACGAGTAGGCTCGCGCGCGGACGCAGTGACAGCGCTTTCCCGCGGTGTTCGAAGGACCAGTTCGGCGTGGATCGTTCAGTCGAGAAGACGAAGCTGCGCAGCTCGCTCAAGTCGCTCGGCGTCTTTGGGGTGCCGTGCTTCCGCAAGTAGCTGGGAGCTGCACACACAACTCGGCGCATGGCACCGACCTTCACCGAGGTGAGCGTCGAGTCGGATAGCTTGGCGATGCGCACAGCCACGTCGAGGCCCTCGTCCATCAAATCGACGACCTGATCGACCAGGACAGCGCGCGCGCTGAGCTGCGGCTGCCGCACCAGAAATTCCGTGAGCAGCGGCGCGACGAAGAGACGGCCGAACATGACCGAGGCCGTAACGCCGAGTACCCCGCGCGGCGCCGCGTGCGCGCCAGTGACGGACGCCTCCACGTCGTCGAGCTCGCCGAGCAGGCGTTTGCAGTCGCTCAAGTAGCGGCTGCCCACCTCCGTGAGCTGAACCCGGCGCGTCGTGCGTTCGAGCAGCACGACGTTCAGGTGCTCTTCGAGGGCGGCGATGGCGCGCGTGACGACGGGCGGCGAAACGGCCAGGCGGCGTGCCGCCGACGCGAAGCCCTGCTCCTCGGCCACGGCCACGAAAGCCCGCATTTGGCTGAGCCTATCCATAGATTGTTTCTGAAACAGTAATAGTTAATTGTCAAATGCACCGATTGTTGTTTTCAGAGACTGGTCGCAGGCTGCGGACATGTCAGCCACTCAACCACTTCGCCTGCTGCGTTTCCCCCTCTCGGGCCACTGCCACCGCGTGGAGCTCTTGCTCTCGCTGCTCGGACTGCAGCACGAGCTGTTGCACGTGGACCTCCTGAGTGGCGCGCACAAGCGTCCCGACTTCTTGAGCAAGAACCCCTTCGGTCAAGTGCCGGTGCTCGAGGATGGTCCCGTCACCCTCGCGGACAGCAACGCCATCTTGATCTACTTGTCCGAGCGCTACGACACCGAAGCTCGCTTCTGGCCGCGCACGCCAGAGGGTAGAGCGGCGGTGCAGCGCTGGTTGTCCGTGGCGGCGGGCCAGCTTGTCGTCGGTCCGGCTGCCGCGCGCCTGGTACGCGTTTTCGGGAGCAAGCTCGACCACGCAGCGGCCGTCAAGGCCGCCGAGCAGCTGCTTGGCTTGCTTGAGGCTGAGCTGAAGGCGCGAGACTTCCTGGCCGCAGCAGCGCCGACGCTTGCGGATATTGCCCTCTACGCCTACGTCGCGCGCGCGCCGGAGGGCGACGTCTCGCTCGCCCCGTATCCGTCGGTGCGTGCCTGGCTGAGTCGCATCGAGTCGCTGCCTGGATTTGTGCCGATGGCGGACGCGCCCAAGGGCTGAGCGTGGGCGCGCCAGCGTTTCATGCCGGTGAGCAAGCCGTGCAGGCGCGGGTTCACGTCGCTGAGCGCATGGGTCAAGTGGGCCCGCGCGTCATTCGCGACTTCATGCCCGACGAGCACCGCAAGCTCTTCGAACAGCTACCGTTCTTGGTCGCGGGCAGCGCGGACGCAGACGGACGCGTCTGGGCCTCGCTGCTCGTGGGGGAGCCCGGCTTTGTGCGCTCGCCGACGGCGACCCTGCTAACGGTCGACGCTCAACCGCTGCCGGGCGACGCTCTCGCGCAGAGTCTGCGAGTCGCGGCGCCGCTTGGGCTACTCGGAATTGAGCTACCAACGCGGCGGCGCAATCGCGCGAACGGTCACGTCGCGCTCGTTCACGCCGGCGGTTTCGGCGTGCACGTCCAGCAAAGCTTCGGGAACTGTTCGAAGTACATCCAGGCCCGCTCAGGCCCTTTCTTATGGCCAGCGGGTGACGGCAAACCAAGTGCCGAGCACGCGAGGCTCTCATGGGCCGCCCGAGAGCTGCTTGCGGGCGTCGATACCGCTTTCATCGCGACCAGCTCCGCAAACCCCACGCTTGGCGGTGCAGAGGGTTTGGATGTCTCGCATCGCGGCGGCCACCCGGGCTTCATCCGTGTAGCCGCTCGCGGTGATGCGACGCTCCTCACGTTGCCGGATTTCTCGGGCAATTTTATGTTCACCAGCTTGGGCAACCTGCAGCAGAATCCGCGGGCCGGCCTGCTCGCCGTCGACTTCGACTCCGGCAACCTGCTTGCCATCAGCGGCACCGCTCAAGTCGTTTGGGACGGCCCCGAGCTGCCAACCTTCGTAGGCGCCGAACGTCTCGTCGAATTCCGCGTCGAGCGCGGCCTGCTCTGGAGGTCTTCGCAGGCCCTCCTGCGCCAGTAGCGGAGGACGCGGGCAGCCCCAGAGGGAACGCCGCGGGGGAGCAGTGGAATCGGGGCGTGATCGCCGAGATTTTGAGGCAGGCTTGCTGCAGCGGCGTAGAGCGCGCGGCTAGTCCGCCGTTTGCGGCGCTTCAGTCCGCCGAGTGCGAATGCCAGGTTTGGCGAGGATCTCGACGTAGAGCGCAGGCCAATTCTCTTGCACAGCCACATCGACAGCGGTGGTGAGCTCGCCCACGTGAACGGTGCGGCACGCGGTAGCATCGGGACCGATCCGGCAGTCGAAGTCCCAGTAGTCGACGGCCAGCGGGAGCCGCTTACGCCGCTCTCGCTTCAGGTACTTCCGAAGCACGTGCTTGATACCCTCCAGCACGCGAAGGGGTTCGCGCCCAGCCACAAGTAGCGGAAAGGTTTGTCGCATCTCGATTCTTGTCGCCCGTAGCCGGCGGTTTGTCTAGCCGACTTGCTTCCTGTGGCGTCCAGGGGGCCGCTATCTGCGTTTCGACAAGGCCCGCAGCAATCGCCTGCTCGTGCCTATCTGCCACGCCATGGGCTTCTCCGAGGGCCTCAACTCAGCGTCCGGCGAGCCGGCGATCCAGCGAAACGATGCCGGAGCCGCGTGCCGCGATGAACAGAAATACGAAGCAGTACAGTACCGCGAGCTCGCCTTGGTTGACCAGCGGCAGCCATCTCAGCCCGCCGAGCGCAAGCTTCCAATGAAACTGAAGGTACGCGACAGCCATGGTCCCCGAGCACAAAAAGGCGGCGGACCGTGTGAACAGGCCGACCGCTATCAGCGCCCCGCCGACGAGCTCAATCCCTCCGCCTATCCAGAGTTGGGAGAAAACGGCCGGAGGCGGTCTGCCAGCTGGCCAACCGAGCACCTTTTGAGCTCCGTGGAATAGGAATAGCGCACCCGACACCATACGCAGCGCCGCGTAGGCCGGCTCCTCCCATCGCGCCAAGATCTTCATGGGGCGGTCCATACCCCCTGCGACGACCCCGCGCCGGCTCTGCGGCGGCGGCATAGCCGATGCACTGGGACTAGCTGAATCCATGGTCGCTTCCGAAGAGTCAGCGCTTCCAGCGCGGCAAACGCCTACGCATCCAGCACCCAGGCTGAGGCAAATTGCGACGACTGTGACGCAATGCGACAGCAACTGTGGCGCTCTTGCGTCTCGGAGCGGCGGGTCATGAGCGAAAGTGACGCACTCGAGCTCGGCGCGTCGCCTTTCGACGACCGCTTGAGTCTGGTGGTCGGACTCCTCCAGCGCTTCACCTGGCAGCGAGACGGAATCGACGACGCACAGCGTATCGAGCTCGGCGGGAGCATCACGATCGACGACTCGGCGGCGCTGTGGAAGCGGGTGGGTGAGGCGCTCGCGGAACTGGGCAGCACGCGCTCGGTCGAGATAAACCTTTCACGCATTCAGTTGATCGACGGCGCTTGCATGGCCCTACTCGTTCACTTTCGAAGCGACGTACGGGCGCGTGGCGTTGGCTGCGAGTTCGTTGGAGCCGCCCCAGAAGTCGAGCGCATCGTCAATTTGTACGGCGGTCACAAGCAGGCCAAGCGGCGGCGCAGGACCCGTACGCCACCCAACGCCGTAGAACAAGTCGGCGAAGCTACGATTTCGGTCCTCAAGGAACTTCGGCAAATCCTCGATTTTTTGGGTCAGCTCGTGGTCTCTGCTGTCCTCGCGGTCAAAAACCCTAAGAGCGTCAACTTTCACGACGTGGGTCCCACGATGGAGCGCGCGGGCGCGGACGCGGCTCCCATCGTCCTGCTGATCAATTTTCTGATCGGCTTCGTGATGGCCTATCAGAGCGCCGCCCAGCTCAAGCAATTCGGTGCAAACATTTACGTGGTCGACCTGGTAGCCGTGTCCATGACTCGTGAGCTCGGCCCGCTGATGACGGCCATTATCATGTGCGGACGATCGGGCGCCGCCTTCGCGGCAGAGCTTGGCACGATGAAGGTCTCCGAAGAGGTCGACGCGCTACGGACTCTTGGCTTCATGCCGCTCCGCTATCTCGTGATGCCGCGCATGCTGGGCCTAATCCTCGTGGCGCCGTTCTTGGTTCTGTTGGCGGATGCAATTGGCATTGTCGGAGGCCTCGTGGTCGGCGTCTTGACGTTAGACATCACGCCGACGAGCTTCTTGATTCAACTGCAAACCGCCGTGAAGCCCAGCGACATCATTTCGGGCTTGGTGAAGAGCGTCGCATTCGCCGGCGCGATCGCGCTGATCTCCTGTCAGCAGGGTCTGGCGACTTCGGGCGGCGCCGAGGGCGTGGGGCGTCGAACCACGGGCGCTGTGGTTTCCATCCTGTTCGCGTTGATCGTGCTCGACGCCGTCTTCACCGTCTTACTGGCATGGCTTGGGCTATGAAGACCCCGCTCATTCGCGTACGGGACCTGAGCATGGGCTACGGCGAAACGGTGCTGTTGGAGAAAGCCAGCTTCGACGTGGAGCGCGGGGACATTTTCGTCATTCTCGGCGGCAGCGGCTGCGGCAAGTCGACGTTGCTTCGTCACTTGATTGGCCTCGAACAGCCTCTCTCCGGTCAAATCAACATCGCTGGCATCGGCGCACCTCGCCTGGAGGGGGCCGCGCCTCGCTACGGCGTGATGTTCCAATCAGGGGCGCTCTTCAGCTCGCTGACAGTAGGCGAGAACGTCGCCTTCGCGCTCCAAGAGTGGACCCAGTTGCCGCCCGAGGCAGTCTCCGCGATCGTCAGGGCAAAACTTACGCTAGTGGGCTTGGAGGGCGCGGAAAATAAACTGCCCTCGGAGCTTTCGGGCGGAATGAAGAAACGCGCGGCCATTGCTCGCGCCATGGCGTTCGAGCCCAACCTGATTTTCTTGGACGAGCCTTCAGCCGGGCTCGACCCGGTCAGCGCGGTCGAGCTCGACGAGTTGATCCTGACGCTCAACAGCAGTCTTGGACTGACGGTCGTGATGGTCACTCACGAACTCGAAAGCATCTTCAAGGTAGGAAAGAACTGCATCATGCTCGACCGTGGCACGCGGAGTATCATCGCCACCGGAGAACCCAGTCGCCTCCGCACCGAGAGCGCAGATCCACGGGTGCGCCGGTTCTTCAATCGGGAAGCGGGGGTCGCCTAGTGGCAGTAGGAACCAACCGCTGGAAGCTCGGACTGTTCGTGATTGTCGGCTTTGGCGTGGCCCTGACGGCGCTTGCGTTGTTCGGCGCTGTCACCTGGAACGAAAAGACTGTCAACTACGTGAGCTTCTTCGACGAGTCGGTGCAGGGGCTCGACCTCGGCGCGCCCGTCAAGTTTCGCGGGGTGACGGTCGGGCGGGTGTCGGACATCGACATCGCGGAGAACCTGCGTCACGTGCAAGTGACGAGCGAGCTCGACGTCAAACAAGTGGGCCGGATCAACTTGGGGCAGCCTAGCAAAGGCCGACCGGGCTCGCTCATGCCTCCGGAGCTTCGGGTGCAGATCGCACAAACCGGCATCACCGGAGTCAAGTTCATTCAGATCGACTTCTTCAACGCCGAGACCAATCCGGTGGTCCCGTTACCGTTCAAGACGCCGGCCAACTACATTCCCACCGCTGCCTCAACGATGAAGAACATCGAGGACTCCGTGGTGAAGACTGCCAATCGCTTGCCGGAAATCGCCGATGACGCAGCCAGAACCATGAGCCAAATTAGAGCTGTCGCGCAGCAGCTGGAAGAGGGAAAGTTACCAGCGCGCGCCGGCGAGACGCTGACTCAAGCGAACCTGACTCTGGCTGAGCTGAGCGCGCAGCTGAAGGTACTCAACACGGCGGAGCTTTCCAGCGAGACGAGCAAGAACCTGAAGGAATTCAACGCTGTGCTCGTCCGCACCAACAGCCTGCTGGCTCGCATGGAGAGCGACCAGGGGCTGTTTCGCAGCGCCGAACGCAGCGCCGATGCCATCGGCGAAGTGGCGCGGGGCGCTCAATCACTCGGGCCGGAGCTCGCGCTTACCCTGCGCGAGGTACGTGGAGCCGCGCGCTCCATCAAGCGCTTCGCAGACGCCCTCGAGCGCGATCCCGATATGTTACTCAAGGGCCGAGCGGAGACAACCAAGTGAATCTAAGACGTACCGCGCTTGCAGCAGGATTTTTGCTGCCCTGCCTTCAAAGCAGCTGCGCTCTCACCTCCAAAGCGGTCGCGCAAGCGCCGCGCTATTTTAGTCCCGAGCAAGCCTCCAAGACGAGCGCAACGGCGGCGCCTGCGCCGCTCGAGCTGCGGCTTGGCCAGGTCGCTTCCGCGTCCCACTTGGACGAACGAATCTCGTTCCGTCTCAGCGGATCCGAGGTGGGATTTTACGAAGACCGCAGGTGGACCGAGCTCCCCGAAACCTACTTGAGGCGCGCACTAGAGCGTGAATTGTTCGAACAGCGTGGGCTGCAACGCATCGTAGCTGGTGCTGCGCCCACGCTCGACGTCGAGCTCACGGCCTTCGAGGAGCTTCGCGGAAAGCCCCTCAAGGCACGCGTCACGCTCATTTTTAGCCTGCGCGACGAGCGTCGCTCGCTGCTCGAACGTAGCCTCGAGCTAGAGCGAGAAGTCACTCAACAAGCCGGTACGGACCCGGCTCAGCGCCTCGCCGCAACCCTCTCCATGGCCCTGGCAGACGCTGTTGCCACAGTCGGGGCGCAGGTGGTGGAGCAGTTACAGAAAACGCGTCCGCCCAACACGCCGGTGGTCTCCGTCGCGCAGTAAGCTACGGTCAATCTAAGCGGCAGGCTCCCGTCACAACAGATCAACCTCCCAGCTGACGACCTGTTGCAGCGGTTCGCGGTCTGACCGAACCCACTCGGTGTCATCATGCGCGCGGGCCTCAATGCTGTGGCGCCCGGCCGGGACGCCAAAGGCGCTGGGCGTAAATTGCTCGCCGAAATCAGCCGCCACGAGGACGCCATCAACGTACCAGTCGACCTTGACGACGTCGCAATCGACGACATCGACCGTGAGCTGCTGCGGGTTGGTCAGCACGCCTTGGTTATCGGTCCAGGCGTCGAGCGGGCGCACGAGCTTGTAGATGTCGAAGATGATCTGCTCGCGGCTGACGGCGTCGTGGGGGCAGTAGGGCGGGCCCGGTTCGTGGCAGTTGACCTTGCTGCCCATCTTCTGGTTGAGACTGGGACGATACAGGCCCTGGGTGTACTGCCCTCCGCCTTCGAAAGCGCCAACGGCGCCGAGCACCGGATCCACGTAGTCGAGCCAACGTTGCCATTTGGCGCCCGTCGGATCCTTGGTCAGATTGACGCTGCTCGGCTCTTTCCCGACGTACGGCTCGTCGATCGTCCAGTAGGTATCGGCCAAAAAGTGGAAGCCGTGCCCGCCTTCATGCAGAGCAATGTCCGGCGACTCGTTCTGATACGGGCAGTAGATGGCGAGTGCGCCTCCCTGCGGATAGTGGGTGACACCGCAGCCCGGCTCATAGTTGAGAGTAAGCAGGCGCCAGTCGAGGTGGTTCACCGCGGAACCCGCCAGCGCTCCGTCGAACGCAGCGAGCGCCTTCGACCAGCGCACCGTGCACATCTGGCCCGGAAGATCGCTGCAGCCGACTTCACCGTCCAGCGGCGTGTCGACGTAGTGTCCGGCGCCTGGGTCGTCGATGCCCGACTCCTGGCTGACCAGATCGATCCGGTAGAAATTAATGAAGCGTCGATAGCGAACGTACGGCTCCGAGTCGTTCACATTCTCGAACATGTACTTGGCGAGCACTTCAGCGTGCGGAACGAAAACACTCTCGAGCTCCGCAGCGGTGAAGCCCTCGCCCATGAGCGCCAGGCTAACGCGGTTGGGCGGCGGCCCGTTCGAGCGCACGGCCGTGCAAGTGGGGCCGCAGTCGATGGTCGGCTGCGGCTGATTGACGCAAGTGCGGCCCGCTGAGCCTGCAGCCCCGCCGTCGCCACTTCCGCCGACGGCCCCTGCGCCGAGCGCACCGGCTGCGCCCGCCATCGTGGCAGCGCTGCCACCCGAGCCACCGGCAGGGTTCACCGAGCCGGCATGTGCGGCGGCACCGCCTGAGCTCGCGTGAGGGCTCGCTGCGTCCTGGGCAGAACATCCCGGTGTGAGCTGAATTACCGCGAGCGATGCGAGGGATCGGGCAATGCTCATGCTCCTAGGGTGTCGCGGTGCGACCGATCCAGTCAAACGCCTTGCCATGACCGCGGCGCCCAACCACGGAAGGCGCACGCCCGGCGTCTCCGGGCGGCGCTCCCTCAAAAGCTCCCGCCGATCGTCAGTACGAACCGCCTTCGCCTCCGATGGCGTAGCTAGGGCTACCGCCATAGCTCGGTTCACCGCCGTAGTTCCCGTAGTATTCGCCCGGGTTCTCGTAGACCTGCACGCCGATGTTGAGTTCGCCGTTGAGCCAAACGGTGCGATCGCCGATGCCGAACTGGTAGTCAGCGGAGGCGGTGGACTGCGGAGCAACGTAGACCCAAGTTTCGGGCTCCGAGAGCAAGGTAGCTTCCACGATGGTGGTACCGCTGGCGTCCACCCTCTCCATTTGCCACCCGGCCTGAAGCAAGATCGAATAGTAGCCGCGTTCGAGGCTGACGCTGATCGTGTCCGCGTCGGGCTCACTTTCGCTGCTCACGCTCGTGAGGGTCCCGGCGCTTCCGTCGCCGCCCGAACCGTACCAATAGTAGTTCTGGGGGCCGATATCGAACGTCGCGTTTCTGAGCCGATAGCGCGCTCCGGAGCTGCCTTCACTCGCGAGCGGGAGATTCAAGGTGCCCGTTCCGCCCTCCGCCACGGCGTCACCGCCACCACACGCTGGCGTCAAACCAACGCCCAGTCCCAAGAACAACGCCCCCACGACACCCAATGACTTCCGTTTCATCGCTTCCTCACCTTTGATTTGACTACCCCGCCGCGAATCGCGACGAACGCCTCGCTAGAAGCAAGACCTAGGCCAACGAATTTCACGCAGAAATCCCGCCAATTGAACCGCTCGCTCCCGCTCGTGGCTCAACCTGGCTCAACCGCTACCCGTCAGTCTGGCACAGGCGCCCCAAGGAGACGGGCGCGCACGGACTCCTTGCCGACCCTCGCTCCCCTGCGCCCAAGGCACTTCTCGCGCGCAGGGGGAAGGTCTCAGGCGGCTTCTAGTGCGTGACCCGGGCGGAACGACCGCTCAGCGTCACGTCGCCGTACGCTTCGCGGATCTCCGCGTCGGCTTCCTCCAGGATCTCGATTGGGTCTTCGGCGGAAGGCAGCTCGATCGCGACGACCGGCGCGGGCTGCGGATCCGTCGGCAGGGGCGGCGTGCCGGGCTCTCCGGGGCTACCGCCCATGCTGGCGCTGCCCGCGGTAGCAAACGTGCCACCGGTTGGGAAGCCGCCCCCGACTCCGCTGCTCCCGCCGAAGCCACTACCGCCACCACCACCTCCGCCACCAGAACCGCACGGGTTCGGGATGTTCGGTACGCCGAGCAAGCCGCTCATCACCAGCATGCGCTCCGGCAAGAAGGTCGAGGCCAGCGCTGGAGACGGCGGGAAGCAACTGCCCTGCTCGCCCCCTGTGCACGCCTGCGGGAACTCGGTGACCTGGGGGAAGTCGACGGAGAACGGTGCGAACACCCCGTTGCCCAGGAAGCTGCCGGATGCCTCCTGGTGACAGCCGATACACGAGCCGGCGAAGCGCGCGCGATTGGCGATGTCCACGGCGCTAAGGCCCGTACCGAGCAGCTTTTCTTCAAGCTGCGCTCGGAAACCGTCGCTCAGCTGACCCGCGTAGTCCTGGCTGAAGTCGTTGCGGCTTTCGGCGTCCTTGCAGGCGCCGTCTACCACGAATGACATTTGCGACAGCTCGTCGGTGAGCAGCCCGTCGAGCGCCGCCGAGAGGAAGCTCTCGCGGCAGGCCTCGCCGGCCGGCAATGGCGCGTTCTCGTTCCAGAGCGCGCCGTGAGGCGACTCCGCGACCGGGAACGGAATGGCACGTAGCAGGTCGCCGTCGAGCGCCAGCTTGAACTCCCGCAGGGTCCACGGATCCTGGTCGAACGTGTTGGTTCGGATCTGACCGCTGCCCACCGTGACGTTTTCGGCCGTGTAGAACGGACCGAACCCGAACTGCTCGAGCGTCGGCTCGCCGAACAAGAAGGCCTGAGCCAACCGCTGGCCGCGCTCAAAGCTGTCACTGATCGTGTTTTGCTCGAGCCAGAACTGCGCCAGCGGGCGGCAACCCTCGATACCGAGCTCGGGCGCCGGATTCGGGATCTGTGCCTCGACGATCATGAAGGCGCGATTGAGCGCGTTATTGGCGAAGATCATGCGCTGCTGGCCGCAGTGCGCGCCGTTGGCTGGCGCCAGATCGATGCGGTTCACGAAGGCCGTCGCGAAGAATGCGCCCAGGTTGTCGACTTGAAACAGCTCGCTGCGGTTGCAATCGATCGGATACCCGTTGAGCGTGCTCACGCCATCGGTCGTCTCGTCGCCGCAATGAACTGCACCCGGCACGCGCGCCTGGTCGGCGCTGGCGAAGCTGTCCCAGACCTGCTGATAGAGCGCGACGGGATCGTCGTTCCTTCCGCCATTGGTGGCCAGCGCTTCGAGCACACCGAACAGACTCACGTTGCTGACGGCATCGACGTTGGTTTCGAGCAGCATGCGCTCGGACCTCAGCGCCCCCTCCGGCACGGTGCAAGCCGCAGACTCCTCCTCGACACCAATCCCGATGTGCAGCGTGCCCTTGCCAAAGTCGATGACCTCGCCGCCGACGCGAAACTGGTAGTGCACGAACGAATCACTCTGACTAAAGATGGAGAAGAACTGGACCGCCGTGCTCAGCAGTTGCGCCTCCACGATCTCGCTGCCGCCGCCACCGCTACCGCCACCCGTGCCGGTGCCGCCAACGGGACCGGCCGATTCGCCGCCCGCGTTGGCAAAGCCACCTTCGGCCGGTTCCTCGCGGAAGCCCGAGGCCTTACCGGCCGTCGCGGAGCTACCGCCGAAACCACCGGGAGAAGCGCCGCCAAAACCGCCCGGGCCCGTGCGGACGCGTTCCAAAAACCAACCTGGAAGCAGCGTGACGGTGTAGTCGCCCGTCGAAAGCAGCGCCCGAAGCTCCGTGTCCTCAGGCATGCCGTTCTCGCTCGTGAGAAACTCGCGCGTCTCCCCCGTGCGCACGTCGACGATCTGAAAGAACGCGTTCCGCAGCATGTAGACGTTGCCCGACGGCGCGCTCGCCTGCAGCGGGAGCGCCAACGTCCCCGTGCTCTGCTCCTCGCCATGACCGTCAGACCGATCTGACGAGCAAGCGGCAACGCCGCCAAGTCCCATCCCCGCCAACAAAGCAAACCTGGACCACCAACGAATGGATGTTTTCACTGACTCCTCCTAATCCGTCCCCAACACGGCAACGGCGCTGCGCGAGTTAGCAAGCGCCGTACCACTGCGCGCTACGCACAAATGCTCGGCACACCGGCCCACTGCGTTAGCGCCGCGCTGTGCCAATGTGCCAGCAGACCCCGCAGCTGATCATAGGAAGAAAAGTAATTCGGAGAGTGAGTTAGATCTTCACCCACTCAACACACCAACACTACGCGCTGGTGGTGTGCCCCTCTCAATCGACCATTGACGCGTCAGCGAGCGCTTGGAGCCGGCTCGCTATGCAGCTGGATTTTCCAGGGACCAAATCCGGTGAGCTGAATCGAGACGTTCTCATCGGCCCACACGAAGTGCGCGGCGCCCGGCGCGTTCACGTAGTAGTCGCCCGGGCCGAACGCTTCACTGGCGCTCTTGTCGACCTTGGTGCCAAAGCCAACGTGGAGCTGACCGGCCAGGACGGTGACCCGCTCGGCCTGGGGGTGCGTGTGCGGCGGCAGCACGAAGGGCTGGGACGTGCGGATTCTGATCGTGAACAGGCCCTCGTGCTTCGGATTGCCTTCCAGGACGGCGATCTCACAGCCAGCAGGCAGGTTGGCTGGGCACGGACGGTATTGGAGCGCGTGCCCGCGCCGGACGAGCTGTCGCTGTCCCGGGGCGAACGGCGCCTCAGATGCCGTCTTGGCTTGCGTGGCGGCTGGCTCCGCAGCGGGCACGACGCTCGCTTTCATGCAGGCTGCGAGGGCGGGCAAGGCACACATCAGCAAACCGACGTTTAGAGCGAATTTCACGCGGCCAATTTGCGGGGTCAAAGGGCGGGAAGCAACCTGTTGAGCGGCGCTTTCGTCGGCCTCGTTCGTCCGCAGGCCACAGAAGGCTAGGTTCTTCGTCAAACGGACCAGGTAGGCATGCTAGAGACGTCGCCCCTACCGTGCTGCTTGCCCTTGTTGTTGCCGTCCTCGCAGTCGCGCTCGGCGCCGCACTGACAGCCGTCTCAGCGGCTCGGCCGGTCGTGCTCGGGCTGCTGAGAACGTTCGCCGCTACGGCCGCCGCCGCCGTCGTGGTCACGCACCTTTTGCCCGATGCCCTGGGGGAGCTAGGCCTCTGGGGAGCGCTGTGCTTCCTGGTGGGCCTGGTCGGGCCCATTCTACTGCACCCGCTGACTGAGCTGCTCACGTCACGCCGCAAGAGCCTGTCGAAGGCACGGCTTGCGCTCGAGGCCGGCTTCGTCGGCTTGCTGCTGCATCACGTCGGCGATGGTCTCGGGATAGGCGCGTACGCAGCCCTGCCGGGGGGCGTGGCGCAACACCTCGACGTGATCCTGGCGCTGATAGCGCACACGGTGCCGCTGGTGGCCGTGGTGACGCTGGCGTATCGCAGCGAGTACGGGCTCACGGTGGCGCTACGGCGGGCCCTGGCCCTGGCCATCGCCAGCGGCGTCGGCGTGGTGGGGTCGTTCGCCGTGCCGACTGCAGCGCTGTCCTCAGCGGCGCCATGGATCGCGGCACTGGTGAGTGGCGTGCTGCTCCACGTCGTGACCCACGATTGGCTGGAAGATCTGCCCAGCTCGGAGCCAGCCAAGTTGATGGATATCCTGGCGGCGACGCTCGGCCTCTCGCTCGCGTTCATCGGCGGGCACGAGCCAGGTCACGCGGCGGGCGGCGATGAGCTGTTCCAGCAGGCCTTCGGCCTCGCCCTCCGCAGCGCGCCGTTCTTGCTGATAGGACTCGGGCTTCGCTTCGCGTTTCGCAAGCGCGCGCGCGAAATGCTCGAGAAACTGGGCGAATCCTTGCCCGTCGCGCTGGGATCACGGCTGGCATTTGGCGTCGGCGCGGAAGGCCTGTGTCTGGGGCTCGCTACCTACGGGATTGTTTGGACGCTCGCGGCCCTACTGGCCACCTTGGTGCTGCCTATCGTCGCGGCCGTCGCGGCCATGTTGGCGGTGGCGCTGGCCGAAGGCGGAACGCCCGACGCCCGTCGACGTGCGCCAGCCGTCACACCTAGGGATTTGGCCGAACCCGCCGGCCGCTTCGGCTCGTTCGATCGTGCGACGACGCTGTGGGTTGTCGCCATCGCGCTGGCCGCATTGTTCCGAGTCTCACTGCCACGCGAGGCGCTGTTCGACTCGCTTGGGAGCGGGCGCGAGCTACTCGTAACGGGGGCGCTCGGCGCACTCTTGGCCACGGGCGGGCCCAGCGTGATTGCCTTCGGAGCCCTGACCGAAAAGGGCCTCTCACCGGGCGCGGCGCTCATCGGAGTCGCGCTGTCGAGCGCGCTAGGATTCCGAGGGCTCGTCGAGCTCTGGCGTCGTTTCGGAAGGCGAGCGGTAACGCCGGCGATCATTTGGCTGGTCAGCCTGACCGGCGCGCTGGCGATCGGCCTAAACAACGTCGCGCCCGTCGCCCTGCCTCTGCACTTTCCTCGCCTCGTTGAGCAGTTCAGCGCGACGGTCTTGCTGGTCCTGATAGCGCTTCGCGCGGAGCGCGTCGGGCTGCGACGCTGGCTAGCAGGCTGGTCTTCCCGGCCTGCTCTGCACGGTCATGCCCATCCTCATCATTGAAGTGTGATGCCGAAAGGCAACGCCGCGACAAAGCGTTCGCCCGAAGCCAGTGGAGCCAACGCCGAAGCGTAGCGCCTGAGCGGCGCGGGGAGACCCCGCAGGACGAGCGACTGCCGCTCAAACGCAGCCAGAGCTTGCCGGACCGTCTCTTGGTCGGCGTCCTCACCCACCAAGAGCATGTCGAGCAGGCCCTCTTGCCCGCCTTCAATCGTCACCGGGGCGTCGTTTGATACGCCGCCCAACTTGCGCGCGTGGGCAATCGCGTCGGTCACGCCGCCGAGTTGATCGACCAGCCCCCGCTCTAGCCCCTGTTTGCCGCTCCAGATCCGACCCTGAGCGTGCTCCTCCACCTTCTCGCGAGGCATCTTCCGCGAGTCGGCGACGCGCTTCACGAAAAGGTCGTAGACAGCCTGCATTTCAGCGCGAATGCGCTCGCGGGTAGCGTCATCCCAAGCGCTGAACGGCGACTGCGCCGACGCCCTGGCTGCTGCGCCTGGCTCCGGGCTCGCGGGGAACGTCTCGGTGTGAACGCCGAACTCCTCGAGCGCACTCGAGAGCACGACCTTGCCGCCGAACACGCCGATGGATCCGACAATGCTGGTCGGCTCGGCAAGGATGCGATCGGCGGCGCAGGCCATGTAGTAGCCGCCACTCGCGGCCATCCCGCCCACCGACACCACCAGCGGCTTCTTCTTCTTCAGTTCAGCCAGCTCATGCCAGAGCAAATCGCTCGCCAACGCCGAGCCGCCAGGCGAATCGATGCGCAGCACCACGGCCTTGACCGCGTCGTCGTTCTTGATGCGACGCAGCGTCTTGGTCAGTGCGCTAGCCGTAATCCCTCCGCTGCTGAGCGGACCGCCCGCCTCCATCGAGATCGCTCCCTCAGCCGGGATGACGGCAACGTGCGGCTCGCTCGTGCCATCGTTGTTGCTGCCCGCGATAACCCGGACGAGCTCGGCCAGATCCAAGCCCGAACGCCGCTGCGCCTTGGCGCCGAAGTGGCCCTTAACCTGCTGCGTTTTAGCCAGCTTCTTGGCCTCGCTCAGGGCTTCGGACTCGAACCCCACCTCATCGATCAGCCCTCGTTCTCGGGCCTCGGGTGCGCTCCACGGCCCTTGCTCTAGCGCCAGTCGCACCTTGTCCGACTTGCCGGCGCGGGTGGCTTGATCGAGCCAGCCAGCGCGAATCGCGCGCAGGGTTTCGATCAGGGACTCACGCGCGGGCTCGCTAGGCCCCTCGCGCGTGAAAGGCTCGACGCCACTCTTGAACTTTCCAACGTGCAGGAAGTCCACGCCGATCTTAAGCCTGTCAAACAGGCCCTTCATGTACATGACCTGCGCTGCGATGCCGACCGTATCCGCCTCGCCTGCAGGGCTGAGCCAGGTGCGGCTGCAGCCACGCAGCGCAAACGCCGTCGTGGCGTTGCTGAGCACGTGCGCGTGGCACACCACCGGTTTGCCCTTCTGCTTCAGCTTCTCGAACAGTCCGCCTAGCTCCTCTGTCTGCGCCCAGTCGAGCGACGCGCCACCGAGCGTCACGAAGGCGCCGGCGACATCTACGTCAGCCGCTGCCCGCTCCACGGCCCGCGCCAGCGCCACGTAGGTGCGTGAAGCTGGCGGCTGAAACAAACCGCCGACAACGCTCTCCGGCACGCCCGCGGAGAGGTCAAACTCGGCCACGCTCTTGCCCAGGCTTCCGACCGCCGTGGAGCCTGAGCCGCCGCCCGCCCGCGGCCTGGGCGAGCAAGCCAGAACTCCGACAGCCACGAGCCAACCGAAGCCCAAGACGCCATGCCAGCGGTTCATCAGCGGGCTCCCGGAAGGTCGGTCGTGTCCACTTCAACAGCCTTCGGCTCGGTGGGCGCGTGGGCAGGCGGCGTGCTGGTCGGAGACGGCGCGGCAGAGCTGGGCAGAGCGGGCGACGCTGCCGCCTCGCTCAGGCGCGCCTGAGCGCGAGCCCCGTAATCCGACCCCGTCCCCACCTGCTCGACGATGCGCCGGTACAGCACCACAGCTCCTGCCCGATTGCCGGAGGCCCACTTCTGGTCGGCGCTCGCGCTCATGGCGGGAAGGTAGCTGGGGTTCTGCGCCAGCACCTGATCGTAGAGCTGCGCGGCGCGCGCAGAATCGCCCTGCCGACGCGCGATGTCGCCCAGCCCCGAGAGCGCCTCCACGTTGCCGGGCTGATCGGCCAAGGCCGCTCGGTAAAGCGTGTCCGCCCGCCCCAGCTCACCCGAACGGACCGCCAGCGCGGCTTGGCTGAGCGCTGCGCGAAAGTCGCTCGGAACGGCCTGGCCGGGCCGCTCTTCCGCCGTCGTGGAGGTATCGAGCGTCGGCAGCTTGCTGGGATCCACGGCGAGCGTCGCCGGCTCGGCCGAAGCCCCGCCGTCCTTGACTCCGGCGAAGCGCGCAAGGAAGCCCCGAAGCTCGTCGAGCAAGACGTGCGGCTTCGATTGAGCCTCGAGCTTCCCGAGCTCGGCCTTCGCCTCGCTCAAGCGTTCGGCTCGAGCCAGCGCGTAAATCAGCGCCGCCCGCGCCCTCCCCGGCTCGCGCTCGCCAGCCGAGGCCGTGCGCAGTCGATCGATCACGCTGGCCCAGACGGGAGCGGCGTCCGAAAGATCCAAGGCAGCCAGCACGAACGCGTTCTCCGGATCGCTGGCGTTGCTGCTGATCGGCGCTGTCCACTCGCGTGCCTTGTCGTTTTCGCCGCTCAGTCGCAGGGCGTCGATGCGAGCACGCATCACCATCGGCTCTTCGGGCGCGGCCGCGAAAGCGCGATCCACAGCCTGGCGAGCCCTGCCGACGCGACGACCTAGCTCTCGATGCGTCGCCGAAACCAGCTCCGTCGACACCGGATCCAAGAGCCGCAACTTCAACCAGAACACGTCCGCGCGCAGCGTCTCGAGCCGCGCCAGCGCCCCGAGAACCCGGGGATCCTTGTCGGCCAACAGGCTAGCCTTGACCAGCTCGTCCTGCGCCGCCTCGTAGTCCCCCTCGTCGGCGAACTGATTGCCGCGCTTGAGAAAATCGCCGACGCGGGCGTCGCTGGAAGCCACGGGCGAAGCCGTCGGCACGCTCACTCCCACGAGATAACGTCGTCCAACCGTCGCGGCGACCAGACCGGCCATGCCGATCGCCACCACGCCGACGATCCAGCGCGAACGGGCACGTCGTGCATCGAGCACGCGGTCGCCCGCCGGCGAGGCAAACTCGTCGTAGGAATGGAAGCTGCCGCGGGGGCTACTGAGCGGTGGGCGGGGCGTCGAATCCAGCGCGCCCCGTGGACTGCTAATCGGCGACGAACGAGGCGACGACTCGAGCGCAGCTCGCGGACTGCTGAGTGGCGACGAACGTGGCACCGTCTCAAACGGAACGCGCGGGCTGCTGGGCAGCGCGCCGAGCGGCGTCAGGTCGGGCCAGTGCCCTCCCTCTGCGGAGCGCTCGTTGGTGCGCCGTGCCGTTGGCGCGCTATCACTGGAAATCGGCGAACTCTGAGGCGCAGGCGGCGTCTGGTGGACGACCGGGGCGTCGTCGATCGCGGGCATCGTGGGGCCGCTCGGCGCCGTGACGGCGAGCCCCACCATGAGCGGCGCCTCCGCCTGCAGCCTTGGCGAATGTGGGGGCTCCGGCACCTCCAACACCTCAGCGAAAGGCGACTCCAGCGTAGCGGCCGTTGCCGAGGCTGCCACCGAGTTGGCAGGTGGGGCGACGCCATGCAACGTACGCGGCGCCCGGTCACCCCCTGCCTTGCCCAGGCTGCTCTGGAAGAATGGCTCAAGTTCGGCGATCGAGCTCAGCGGACGCGGCGGCTTCTGTCCGCGGGTGAGCATGTCGCCCGGCTCCACCTTACGCTCCGCGATGCCTCGCTGCAGCTCGCGCAGAGAAGTGAAGACGAGCTCGCGACCCGCTCCGGTCTTGACGACCCAGCGTTCGGGCCCGCCGCCGAGATGGCTCGGAAAGACCTTGAACTGCAGGCCGCAGTTCGTGCACTTGACCGTGGTGCCGCGGTCCGAGATCAGCGCGTCGTCGAACTCGTACTCGGTGCCACAGCGATTACAGCGAACATCCATGAATTCGGGCTGGGAAGCGCGAGGGAAATGCCTGGCCCGGTGGGTCCGGCAGGCGCGCGCAAGTTCGGGCGAAGCTTAGCGGGAGCCCGAGCCAGTCGCGAGCCTTTCGAGGATCGGGGGCGAATTCCTCGCCGGCGAGCTTCGGCCGCGAGTCCTTGCTAACCTGGCAGGCTCTCGCAGCTCTTCGGGGGCCCCCGGCTCCGGGTGCCGCCCGCCTCCGCCCTGCCCAGCATGCAACCATGAAAAAAGCCGCCGTCCCAGGTCTGCTCGCCGTCGTGCTCCTGCTCCTGGCGAGCAGTCTGACTGGCTGCCCCATCTACGACGACGAGACTGCCGGGTGCTACGGTAGCTCGGCGTGTCCGTCGGGCTCAAGCTGCGATGTGGACACCGGCAGCTGCGTGCCGAACCAGGAGGTCGAGTGCCATCGCCCGAGTGATTGCGGCGGCAACGAAACTTGCGGCAGCCGTGGAATTTGCCGGATCGGCGACTGCAGTTTCGCGAGCGTCGGTTGCGTGCGCGGCTACTCGTGCAGCCGAGCCCAGGGCATTTGGGAATGCACCACCGAGACCGACGGCGTCGGTGGGCAACCCGCAACGCAGGGAGAGGCCGGACAGGCTGGTCAGGGTGTCCGGGAAGCCGCGGGCGGCGCGGGCGGCGCCTAGCCGCTATTTCACGACGCGCAAGTACGGCGGCAGCTCACGCTTCTTCTTTCCGCGCGAAGCGGCCGGTGCAGCGGCGCGTCGGGCCGGCACCGCGACAGCCGCCGGCGTGACGCGCGGGGCCTCTCGCGGCGCTTCAACGAGCGCAGGCTGAACTCGCAGCTTCGGTTTGCGAGGGCGCGCGGCGCGAGTCGCCTTGTCGGTTTCCTTCGCCTCCTTCGCCTTGCGCGAACGCTTCTGCTTCTTGGCGTCGACTTTAGCGGCTTGCTCGAGCTCCGAAGGGGCCACCACCGCCAGCGTCGCACGAGGCTTCGGCTCCTCCTTGGGCGCGCTCATCGCATATTGGCCCGCGACTTCCTTGGGCACATCGTCGGGCCACACCATGCCTCGACCGTTCGCGCCGATCAGCGCGTAGACGGCACTCCACGGCAGGCGGCAAAAATGCGGCGCGTTGCTGAAGCTCAGCGTGCAGGAGATACCCTGCTCGTCCACCGCCAAGTCGGGGATAGGCTTGGGCATATTTAGCCCGATCTGCAGGACAAGCTGCGGCTGGCGCTTGAACCAGGCAGGGACGCCCACTTCCTCGCCTCGCGGATCGAGGTGGACGAGGACAGTGGCCAGCTCAAGTAGAGCCAGCGCAACATCCTTCTTCGGCGGAAGGCGCGTCATGGACATCTGAAGGGGGGTTAATAGCCTCAAGGCTGGCCAAAAGCCAGCATCGCGTCCCGTCACGGACCCGGCCGATGCAGAAATCAGGTCAAGGTCGGAAGGTCCGAATGAGGCGGCCCGTCCCACGTCCCAAAGCGCGCAAGGCGGACCATTCAGTGACGGGAAGCGATACTTCGACCAGCGCGCCGGTCGCCAACCCTGCCGTGCGCCCGGTCAAGAAAAGCACAAGCTCCTCGAGCCCCGGATTGTGACCCACGACCAACGCTGACTCGTGCCGCGCGGCACTTGAGGCGAGCTCCTCAAGGTAGCTCTGCGCCGAGGCCAGATACAGGCCGCTTCTCGGTGCCAGCAACGCCGGCGGGACAAGAACCGCCACGCACAGCTCAGCCGTGCGCAGCGCTCGGGCCGCAGTTGAAGCCAGCACGAGCGTGGGCGGTTCACCCCACGCCATGAGCTGCTTCCCCGCCAGCGCGGCGGCCAGCTCACCCCGCGGCGTGAGCTTCCGCTCGTGATCACCTTGGGCCTCGCGCTCCGGACCCGCCTCGCCGTGCCTTAGAATGAACAGCGTTTTCAGGGGCCGCGCTCCGCCATGAATTGCCGGTAAGCTAGCATGAGATCAGATGACCGCGCGCATTCTACTGGTCGAGGACGAACCTGCCATCCTCGAATCCTTGGCGTACGTGCTCGGTCGCGACGGCTTCGCTGTCGTACAGGCCAAGACCGCCGCCGAGGCCGAGGCCGAAGCTACTGGGGATGGCATCGATCTAGTGGTTCTGGATCTGATGCTTCCGGACGGTAGCGGCTTCGATCTGATCCGCGCTTGGCGTGCCAAGTTGAAGGCCATGCCCATCATCGTCCTCTCCAGCCGGGACGCCGAAGCCGACCGCGTCGCGGCGCTGGAGTCGGGCGCCGACGACTACGTCACCAAACCCTTCTCGCCTCGCGAAATCGTGGCCCGTGTACGCGCCGTGCTGCGCCGCAGCTCTATCGCTCCGGCCACCCAAAGACTGGCGCCGTTGAGCATCGACCAACGCAGCCGTCGGGCCACGGCCGCTGGCAAGCAGCTCGACCTTACCCGTGTGGAGTTCGATCTGCTGGCCGCTTTGATCGAGAGCCCAGGGCGAGTGTTCACGCGCGCCGAGCTGATTGACCGCGTCTGGGGCGACGGATTTCGCATCACCGACCGCACCATTGACTCACACGTGAAGGCGCTGCGGAAGAAGATCGGTGAGGCTGGCCAGGAGCCGTCATGGATTGAAACCGTGCGCGGCGTTGGCTACCGCCTGAGCGACGACCCGGCGCCGGAGGAGCCGTAGTGACGCGACTGATCATTGTCGCGGTCGCGGCCATCGGCCTTATCCTGTTCGTGGCGTTCGTGGTGTCGCGGCTGCTGCGCACACGAACACGCGGCATGTCCATTCGCATGCAGGTGTTTCTAGCCTTGGGCGTGATAGTCGGCGCCTTCGCGTTCGGCCTGGGGCTGATGGTCGTGGACCGCATCGAGGCGCGTGCGGCCCGCATCGCGCTGCAAGCGGCCAGCGACGAGGCTGCCTCCATCGCCGGCATGGTTGCGGGCGAGCTGGACCGCACCGGCGGAACGCTTGCGGACGTGGCAACGCGCTTGGAGCATGAGCGGGCGCGCGGCGCGGATCTGCGACTCCTGCTCGTGAACGCAGCAGGCCGCGTGATTTTTCCAAGACAACCTTTGCCACTCGAACGGGAGGGGGTCGTGCATGTGGACCATGGCGTCGTCGTCCAGGGGCGTCGCATCGGCGCCGTGCGGGTGATCAAGCCGACCGTGGTGATGAAGAACCTGCTGGCCGACATGGCGCCCACGGTGCTCGTCATCAGCTTGGTGCTGGGCGCGGCCGCCGCCG
>JANNWK010001179.1:0-1506 GCA_031408355.1 Myxococcales bacterium | reverse complement strand
CACCACCGACGACATCGGCTGGGCTGTGCAGGAGAACCCCGTGCATATCTCGGATCTTCACGCCACGATGCTGCACCTCTTTGGGTTCGACCACCTGAGGCTCGGCTACGACCACTTGGGCGTGATGCAGCGCCTCACTCCCCTGACCCGGGAGTCGAAAGTCATCACCGACCTGCTCGCTTAGTCGTGGAATCGCACGGCCAAGTTGCGGTGTCGCAACGCCCGTTCGGCGCCGGAGCGATCGACAGCTTTGGCCTCGCCTGCTCGGCCGTGACGGTCGTCGTCGAGTAAGCCCTACAAGAAGACCTTGTCAGGCCCAAACGCTTGGCTCGCCGCGATCTGGCTGGCCGTGAGGGCTGCACCGTAGATGCGAAACTCGTCGATCGATCCGTTGAGAGGCGGATCGTTCCAGTTGGAACGCCCGAGCCAGTTGTTGACGTCGTTGATGCTGGAGAGCGAACCCGTGTATGCGACGGAGCTCACCAGGGCGGAGTTGACGTAGAGCCTCAGCTGATTGCCTGTGTCGTCCACGACCAGCGCGAGGTGTCGCACGACATTGGTGGGAAATGTGTTCGCGGCGGCGATGGTCATCTCGCCGGCAGTGCCGTTGGCCGTAAAGGAGCTGCGCAGTCCGTTGGGGGCATCGCCGCTGCGCGCCGTCAGGTAGAGGTAGCTGAGACCCGTGCCTCGATTGCCCTCGCCAGCGTCGTTGGTGCCGAAGTCGAAGATGCGCTGCCAGTTCCCGCCTCCGCCCCAGGTAAACCACAGCTCGAAGGTGGCGTTGGTGAGCGATGAGACAATGCCGTTCGGAAGGTTCACGTAGGCGTCGTCGGTGCCGTTGAAGGTCACGCTGCCGGCCGCAGCATTCACGCCGACGATGGTGCCATGGTCGGTGCCCACGGAGTCCGTGGCGGTCGCGCCAGCGGTGGTGAAGCTGTAGCGATGGAGCATGCCCGCTGCGAAGTCCATGCAGGACTCCAGGACGCCGCAGCCGCACTCGCCGGGCGCGGCCTTCTCCGGATCCGCGGGGCACTGGTCGGTGCAGTTCGGGGTACCGTCGAGATCGGTGTCGGTTTCCAGCGCATTGCAGCCGCAGGCTCCGGGCTCGTCCTTGTTCGGATCGCCCGGGCAGAGATCGGCGGACGCGCCGCCGGCTCCTGCTAGGTCTCCAGCATCGCCGCCAAGCCCGGCTCCGCCTTTACCCGCTTGCGGAACCGTCGCCGAGCCCCCCAGGCCAGCTACGCCGCCCTGACTCGCCGCCGAACCGGCGTTGCCGGGAGCTCCGCCGTTGCTAGCGGGCGTGCCACCGGGAGCCGCGCCCGAGCCGCCGCTGCCGCTGCCAGCGCCGGGAAAGGTATCGCGCACGTCTGTTTCCAGGGAGCGCGCGCAGCCGCCGGGACCCGGCGCGAAAAGCAGGGCCGCCAGCGGCGCTAGCATCGCTCTCCAAACGGATCCGGCTGAGCCGCGTTCCCTCGACATCGATCATTGCTCCTAGCCGTTGCGAAG
>JANNWK010001178.1:0-1946 GCA_031408355.1 Myxococcales bacterium | reverse complement strand
TCACCGGCACGCTGACGGTGAGGGTGCCGTCTTCGATGGCGCCGCGAAGATTCGGCTCGTCGATGGCAAGCGCGCCGTTGTCCGCCCGATCCGCGTTGCCCACCAAGGTGGTCCCGCCACGGGGCGCGGAGTCGGAGCTGCAGGCGCTGCCGAGCGAGCCGGAGCAGGCCAGGAGCAGTGCGAAGGGGGCGCTGCGTCGGCGCATTCGGGACAGCGAAGGTCGGCGTTGATCAGGTGAAGCCAAGGGGTAACCTCCAGCGGCTAAAGTACACAAAGCGTGCCAATGGGCCGACTGGGTCGGCCGAGCTGGCACACTGGCCAGCCAACCAGGAATTGTATGCCATTTGGGGGCAAAGCGCCCGCGTGTGCCCTGCCGGAACTGGCTCAACTTTGGCACAGTCGCGACATCGGCGGGCCCGGCCGCCGGCGCTACCGGGTGCGGTGCTGGGCCTGTGGTAGGTTGCGGGCCGTCGCTCGGGGCGCGGTTGCCTTCGGACCGCTGAGAAGTACCCGTAGAACCTGATCCGGTTTGCACCGGCGTAGGGAAGCGTCGCCGGGTTCCGCCTTGGCGCCGCTCCCTCCTTCGAGACGAGAGAGCAAAGCTGATGGCACAAAGAAATCTTCCGCTGCGTGGCGCCGCCAACCCGTCGAGCGCTCGCGAGGGCACCAATCCCGGTTCGTTCGCCAATCCGCCTGCCCTGGGCGGCCCGCTCACGTTCTCCTCCCCCGACACGCCGGGGATGCCGGCGCCGAGCCTTAAGACAGCTTGGGATTTCTTGCCGGCGGGCTGGGTCCGCACCGCTGATGGGGCAACAGCGCCTTCGGGCTTCAAGCCGGTCACTCAACTGGAGCACGCGCGGCTCGGCGTCATCACGGAGGAGATGCGCGGCGTCGCGGCGCGCGAGCTGCACCTCACGGCGGAGCAGGTACGGGTCGAAGTGGCGGCGGGCCGTGCGATCATTCCGGCCAACAGGGTCCACCTCGGCTTCACGCTCGAGCCGATGGCCATCGGCCGCGCCACCAAGACCAAGATCAACGCCAATATGGGCGCTTCGCCGGTCTCTTCGTCTACCGACGAAGAGGTCGAGAAGCTGCACTGGTCGGTGCGCTGGGGCGCCGACACCGTGATGGACTTGTCGACCGGAGGCAACCTGGATGAGTGCCGACAAGCCATCGTCAAGAACTCCAAAGTGCCCATCGGCACCGTGCCCATCTACTCGATGATCATTGGCCGGAAGATTGAGGACTTGACTGAGTCGGAGATCATGAAGGGGCTGCTGCACCAGGCCAAGCAGGGTGTCGACTACTTCACGATCCACGCCGGCGTGCTGCGAGAGCATCTGCCGTTCGTCGAGAAGCGGCTGATCGGTATCGTGAGTCGCGGCGGTTCCTTGCTCGCGAAGTGGATGCTCGTCCACAAGAAGCAGAACCCTATGTACACGCACTTCGACGAGATCTGCGCGATCATGCGCGAGTACGACGTTTCGTTCTCGCTCGGCGATGGCCTGCGCCCCGGTGGTCTCGCGGACGCCAGCGACCAGGCTCAGCTGAGCGAGCTCGATACGCTCGGCGAACTGACCGAGAAGGCCTGGAAGAATGGCTGCCAGGTCATGGTCGAGGGACCTGGTCACGTGCCGTTTGACCAGATCGAATACAATATGAAGCTGCAGCGCAGCGTCTGCCACGGCGCGCCGTTCTACGTGCTTGGCCCGCTGGTGACCGATGTGTTCCCCGGTTACGACCACATCACGAGCTGCATCGGCGCCACCGCCGCCGCCTACCACGGGGCTGCCATGCTCTGCTACGTCACGCCCAAGGAGCACGTCGGGCTGCCGAAGAAGGACGATGTCAAGCAGGGCTGCATCGCGTACAAGATCGCCGCCCATGCCGCCGATGTGGCGCTGGGCATTCCGGGCAGCCGCGACTGGGACGACGCGCTCACCAAG
>JANNWK010001177.1:0-6857 GCA_031408355.1 Myxococcales bacterium | reverse complement strand
CAGGGCTGGCGGGGCAAGGCGCAATTTGTGGCCATTCAAGCCCACGACGACGCCGATTCGGCAGACAGCTGTGGGATCGAGGCCGATGGCTACGCCACCCCGGACGCGCCCGTGGGAGCGGCCTCGTCACCCCGGCTTTGGAACCTCACCTTGATCGCCAGCAAGAACACGCAGCGAGGCATGCGCTTTCGCGACGGGACGGAAGCCTTCATCGGCAACGCGATCCTCGCTTCGCATGCGCTGGGCGTCCCGAAGGGACTCATCGACGTCGACCACGTGCTCACAGCCGATGCGCTGGCGAACGGCAAGCTGCGGGTCCAGCACAGCATTCTGCGCGGGACCTGGCCGACAATCGGACAGGCAAACACGCTCGGCACCGTGTACAACGAACAGGATCACTTCACCGGCAATGGCGCGGGCGCGCTGGGCAACACGGTGATCGGCGCTGCCAGTGAGCTCTGGCTGAACGCCTACAACACGGCGAGCCCGGATTGGATGCCGGCGAGCGGGTCGGCCGCGGCGGACGGCGCGCTGAATCCGTCGGATGTCGACGACGCAGCGTTCTTCGACACGGCTGCCAAGTACCGCGGCGCATTCGAGCCCGGAGGCCAAGACTGGACGGCTGGTTGGACGGCCTACCCTTAGTCACAGCGACGCGCGGGTCCGAGACGGTGTCGTGACGGAAGCGTCACACCACCGCTCCGCCGCCACCGAGATGTTGCGCATTCCTCGCGAGACTTACCGCGTATCGCAGAAGGACCTGGCTAGGCTGCGACGTCTCGATGAGGACCCTTCCATGATGCCGACCCTCGCGCTCTCCGAACCACCTAGCAAAGTCCCTTCAAGCCGGAGCGGGCTACGCTTTCTGTGCCGTCTCGGGCAGGGCGGCATGGCAGAGGTGCACCTGGCCGCTCGCGGGACCGAAGGCAGCATCCCCGACCTCGTGGTGGTCAAGCGGATGCACGTTCAATACCTCGAGGACACGGCGACCGTTCGGATGTTCCTCGACGAGGCGCGGCTTGCGTTGCGCCTTGCCCACCCCAACATCGTCAGAGCAGAACGGCTGGGTATGTTCGACGGCCGACACGGCATCGTGATGGAGTTCCTCGAGGGCCAGCCGCTGCAGCAGGTGCTCAAGCGCGCCTACGAGTCCGAACACTCGCTAGGCCTGGAGGTTGTCGCGCAGATCGCCATCGCCGCTCTCGACGGGCTGCACTACGCGCATGAGCTCAAGGACCCTTCCGGCACGGCGCTGTGCGTTGTCCACCGAGACGTGTCGCCCCAGAACCTGTTTGTGAGCTACGACGGAGCGGTCAAGCTGCTCGATTTTGGCATCGCCAAGAATGCGCTGCAGGATGGTCGAACACGAACGGGGCTCTTGAAGGGAAAGATCTCGTACATGGCGCCCGAGCAGGCGCGCGGGGAAGCCATCGATCGGCGCGCGGATCTCTGGAGCTTGGGCGTCACGCTGTGGGAAGCCGTCACCGGGAGTCGCCTGTTCAAGGGCGCCAACGAAGTGGCGACCCTCAACCTAACGCTCACCGAAGAAGTGGCGGCGCCCAGCCTGCGACGCCCCGATTTGCCCCAGGAATTCGAGGCGATCCTGCTGCGGGCCCTGCAGCGCGATCCAGAGCAGCGCTACCCAACCGCCGCCGCCATGCGCGACGACCTCGAGACTTGGCTGTCGGCCCGCGAGTTCAGCGAAGCTGCGTCCATCCCGCAGTTGATGAAGCGACTCTTCGCGGAAGAGATCCTGGAGCAGCGTGAGAAGGTTCAGCGCTTGCTCAATGAGCAACCCGACCTCTCCGCCGAGAGCGGCGTCACGCTCGTCGCGCCGAGTCTGGCCTTCTCGTCCGGTACCGTGTCGGGCTCTCGGCCCACGCAGGTTTCGAGTGTGAACGATCTGATGCAGGAGCTAACGCGCCAGCGGAAGGCGACGACGCGGCTCTCTGTCAGCCTGCTTGCGCTCGTCGCTATTGCCGCACCAATAGCTGTCTATCTCCTCATGGAGCGGTCCACGACAGCGTCCCGCATTCCCGCAGCGGACGCTGCGCCTGGGGCCGTCGCTGCCGCGCCGCCTGTAGCATTGCCGGTTGCGCCGCCGGTTGCGTTGCCGGTTGCGCCGCCGGTCGCGCCGCCTGTCCCGGCCCTGGCGGCGGCTGTGGCCACGTCTCCCGCGCCACAGCCTGCTTGGCTTCGCGGGGGCAGAAGCCAGGCGCCTCAGCTACGGCGTTCGCGGGCTGGCGCGGAGTCCACGGCGCAAGCTCGCCCCGAGGAGGCGAGCGAGGCTGAGGCGGGTCTCCTCAACTTCGATACCTCGCCGTGGTCGGTGGTGAGCGTGGGCGGGCGCGTCTTGGGTCAAACGCCGCTGGTCGGCGCTTCTCTCCCGGTAGGAACCCATCAACTGACGCTGACGAATCCGGAGTTGGGCCTCCGAACGACCTACCAGGTGACGATCAACCGCGGCCAGACAACGGCCCGACGAGTTGGATTGAACTGATGCGGCGACCTTGGCGCTGGCTCCTGGTCCTAGGCTTCTCTCTCGCCGTTTCGGTACCGGCCCTTGCTGAGCCGGTCGGTGATCTGGCGATGGTAGAGCAGGCCTACGCCGAGGTGGATCCGGAGCGGACCCTGGAGCTTGCGCAACGCGCCGTCGAGCGCGGCGGCAACGGGGTGCGGGCCACGACACGCCTGTACTTTTTGCTTGGGGTTTCCGCGGCGGCCCTGGATCGGGTCGAGCAAGCACGCCTCGCCTTCACCCACCTGCTGGCACTCGACCCGAGCCTGAAGCTCGACCGCATGCTGTCGCCGAAGGTTCGTGACCCCTACCTTGAGGCCCGCGCCAGGCTGGAGGTTGACTCGGACGAGCCACCGCTCGCCGTGACCCTGAAGGGAGACGCGCGAGATCTGCGGCTCACGCTACGCGACACGCTCAGTGTCGCGGCCAAGGTCGAGGTCAGGCAGAGAAGAAACCCCGGGGGCCGCTTCAGCCTGAAGCGACTCGAGCCAAGTTCTAGTCAGCGGCTGCAACCAGCTCCCGGTCCAGGAAGACAGCTCGAGTACAGCCTCAGGGTGCTCGACCGCTACGGGAATGTTCTCCTCGAGCAGGGGACGCTGACTGCGCCTGAGCGACTTCAGCTCGAGACAACCCTGGTGGGGAGTCAAGGGCCCGCGGCCCACGCGGACAGACCGAGCGCCACGCCCTACTATCTGACTGCCGGCACGCTTGGCGGGCTCGGGCTGCTCTCGGGTGCCGGGGCTGCCTTCTTCTTCGTGGGACGCGAAGAGGCAGCCAAGGAATGGAATAGTCCCGACTGCGAGCTACCCGGCGCAACGAGGAGCCAACAATGCGGCGATGTCGACGACCGCCGTCGGCGCAGCGAGAGCCTGGCCGTGGGTCTCGCCGCGGGCAGCGGCGCCTTGCTGGTGGGCAGCTTGGTGGCTCTCCTGCTCGCGCCGGGCTCGCCGCCCCCGCGTGTGGCCCTTGCCGCCAGGGAAGGTGACCTGAGGCTGACCTATCGCGGCGATTTCTGAGAAGCGGCAGCCCGCGTGGGTAGTGGCCGGATTTGAAGCTCGCGCTCGGAAACGGGTAAGGTCAGGTGGGGGTGGCGCCGGTGGCGGGGGCGGAGATGGCGGTTCGGGTGTCAGTTCTCGCGGACGCGACTTCCCGGGCATAGCCTTGAAACCGGCCGGTGAGGCTAATGAGCCCTGGCCACTTGGATAGTTTGCGAAACGAGCTAAACGGGGTTAGAAAACTGCCGTCGCGGTACTCGAAAACGAGTTCCAAAACGACCATTGCGGGGAGAGAGAAAAGTGACGTAATTACGGTAAGTTACATAAAATGATTCTCAAAATGAGTACCAAACGAGGTCTGAAAATCGGAGAAACGGGGCAATGATCCTCTACGAACGACCACCGGGGTGGATCTCTTACGACACGCAGCGGGTGGCGCGGGCCCTGGTGGAAGCCAAGTCGATGGTGATGTCACTGAGGACGATCCCGTATCAACGGGCCTGGGTAGACGATCTGCAAAAGATGGAACTGAAGCGGGAGGTAGCAGGGACATCGCGCATTGAGGGAGCGGAGTTCACCGAACGTGAGCTGGAAGCCGCGATGCAAGAGACGCCCGAGGAACTTCTGACCAGGTCCCAAAAACAGGCTCAGGCCGCCGTAAAGGCGTATCGCTGGTTAACGACGGTCCCTGACGATCGCCCCATCACGACAGAGCTTATCTGCGAGATACATCGACTCATCGTAACGGGCGCCGACGACGATCACTGCGAACCGGGAGCCATACGCAAGCGCGATCAAAACGTTCATTTCGGTGTGCCACGCCACCGAGGTGTAGAAGGTGGAGACGAGTGCGCTGAAATATTCGGTCTGTTTGCGCAGGCGATTCAGCGCGAATACAAAGACCACGACGCGATCGTGCAAGCGCTGGCCGCGCACTACCACTTCGCTGCGATGCACCCGTTTCTTGATGGGAATGGTCGAACCGCGCGTGCGCTTGAGGCCCTCATGCTGCGGCGAGCCGGCTTGAGGGACACCGCCTTCATAGCGATGTCGAACTACTACTATGACGAGAAGACCGCCTACCTGGCTGCGCTCGCGGCGGTACGTCGAGGGCAGGCAGACCTTACCGAGTTCCTCGTCTTTGCACTCAAGGGCATCGCAATCCAAACGCGAAGGTTGCTGAACGAAATTCAGCACAACGTTTCAAAAGGACTCTTCCGTAACCTCATGTACGATTTGTTCCATCGCCTTCGTAGCCCCCGTAAGCGGGTCATCGCCGAGCGTCAGATCAACATTCTGAAACTGCTGCTAGAGGTCGAGTGGATGCCACTTGAGCGAATAATCGACCGAGTCGATGGCGCGTACGGTTCCCTGAAGGAACCGCGTACGGCAATCATCCGGGATCTCAACAGCTTGATCGGTCTAGGGGCCCTCAAATTCGAGAAGGAAGGCGGTTCGTTCCGAATCGGCGTGCGCCTCGAGTGGCCCACTGAAATAACAGAGACAGCCTTCTTCGAGCACGTGAAGAGACTGCCCAAGGCGAAAACCCACTCCTTCTTGCAGTGAGGTGGCGGCCACGTCGGCCGCCATGGCCGGCGTCACCCGCAGCGACTGGTGTCGTCGCACAAGGTCGTAGTGCGCGAAATGCGAGGCCGTAGCGGCCACCTGGTTCTCCAGTTTCTTGCTGAAGGCGTTGGTCAGGCGTGTGTAGCGGCGGACGCCCATGCGCACCGTGAGGTTCTGGCGCTCGATCGCGGGCCGAGCCGCTGGAAATCAAATCCGGCCACTAGCCACGCGAGCCGCGTCACCGAGTCGTCACCAGCTCGTTCCTTGCGCGGTCGGGGGTCCCCGTGGATAACCGACGCCGGACTTGCCATGCGTCGTTCATCTGGTCACCGCTGGGTTCTTTGGTTCACTGGCGCCTTCGCCTCCGTAGGGGGCTGCACCTCACTCACTGCGGTCGATTGGAGCAAGGTCGACGACGCCTCGCCGGGTAATGGCGGCAGCGCAGGTTCTGGGAATGCCGGCACTTCAAGCCAGGGTGTCAGCGGCGCGGAAGACGGTGGCGCGTCCAGCGACGGCGATGGCGGCGCCGGCGGCGAAGGCGGGGAGCCCAACGGCCTCGGCGGCTCCGGTGGGCGGGGCGGCATGGGCGGCACGACAGCCGGCACCGGCGGCACGACAGCCGGCATGGGCGGCACGACGGCCGGCATGGGCGGCACGACGGCCGGCATGGGCGGCACGACGGCCGGCACCGGCGGCACGACGGCCGGCACCGGCGGCACCGGCGGCACGGAGCCGGGCCCCGTGTGCGGTGATGGCAGCACCGTGGGCAATGAATGCGAACCGCCGAGTTCCTCGTTGTGCAGCAACGCCTGCGTCACGGTGGCGACCCAGGTCTGCGTGGACTGCGAGCAAAACGGCAGCTGCTACGAGTTCACTAACAGTTGCATCGACAACACGACGAACGCGGCCGACCAAGCCAAGTGCTTCAAGGTTCAGGAGTGCATCACGAGTTCGAACTGCGGGGACGGAGCGAACACGTTGACGAGTTGCTTCTGCGGTGCGCTCGGCACGTCGGACTGCATCGCGGCTCCGGCTACGGGTCCAAGCGCCCCGGCCGGGGCCTGCGCTTCGGTCATCCGCGAAGCCATGGGCGGCGCGGCGGTGACGAACAACCAAGTGCTCACGCGCTTCATCAACATTGCCTTCCCGGGCGGAGCGGCCATTGCGCGTTACAACTGCACCAAGCTCGATCCTGGCTGCGCCACCAGCTGTGGCTTCTAGCAAGAACCCTGGCGTCAGAAGCCGCAGGGGCCGAGGCACGCGGGCGCGAGCTTGTCGCAGTTCATGCGAGCGAGCGCGGCGCCGCCTGGAAACGCAACGTTGAGGTAGCGCGTGAGCACTTGGCTGCTCGTGGCGGCGCTGCCGCCCAGGGCCGCGCGAATCACCTCCGCGCACGCGCCTTGCGGAGCGGCCGGGCCGGTGCTGGGCGCTTCGATACAACTGGAGGTGGTGAGTGCGCCACAGAAGCAACTCGTCAGCGTTTTGTCGCCTTTCGCGCAGCCGGTGGCGAGCACGCATTCGTGCACGTCGTAACAATGCGAGCGGGCCTCGCCCTCGAAAGCTAGACAATTCTCGCTGAACTCGAAGCAGGCGCTGGCCTGCTCGCAATCGAAGCAAGCGGGGCTCGCCACCTCCACGCAGTCGTCGCTGCATAGCGCTGAGCCGGGCGGCTCGCACTCTCCTGGCTCGACCACTTCATCGCCGCAAACCGGAGCGTCGCTCGCGCCCCCGCCGCCCGCGCCCGCACCGGCGTCGAGCCCGCCGTAGCCTCCTCCGCT
>JANNWK010001176.1:0-9086 GCA_031408355.1 Myxococcales bacterium | reverse complement strand
CGTCGCGACGTGTGGAGATCCCAGAGCTTCATTCTCCGTCGTTGCCAACAGTTCCAACGCCTCCGGCGGAGCGCGCGGGGAGTGGAGCTCCACCCGCGAAGAGGCCGGCCCTGCGCGCGAACAGCGCGTCTGATCGGGCATCGAGTCGGCGCACAGCGGGCTGGGCCATCGCGGCTGCTGGCGCGGCCGGGCTCGGCGCCGGCGCACTTTTCCTGTTCAAGCGGGGCAGCGCGCTAGAAGAGCGCGACGGTATCTGCCCTTCGGGCTTGGGTTGCGAGCCGGGCACGAATGCCAAGCTTGCCGCGCTTACGGACGAGGCGCGCTTTGCACAGACCGCGGCTACGCTTTCGCTGGCCGCCGGAGCCGCCCTGGTGGGAGTTGGGTGCACGCTCATCCTGGTGAACCGACCCGCGAAGGACCGCCGTGAGCGAGCGTCCGTTCAGATAGCGCCGGTGGTTCAGCCGAATGGTGGCGGATTCTCATTCCAGGCGAGGCTGTGATGCGGCCACGAGGTGGCTGGGTTTCGTTGGATGGATATTCCCCACTTCCATCGGTCGCCCCGGCCCGACTACCAATCAAGGCTGCGCACGGCGCCGGTCCCCCCGGCCGAGCGCGCCCAGGGGAGCTGCCACGCCAGATCTCCCTCAAAGACCCAAGGTAGCGCGGCGGCGACTCGTTCCATCACTCCTCCTGAGGGCGTGTGTCCGACTCCGGGCGCGTACTCCACGCGCGCTTCGAGTCCGCCTTGACGGAGCCAGCCGGCGACCTTTTCGGACTTTTGGGCGCACGACTTCGTGCCACAGGCGAGTAGCACACGTTTGCCGCCGTTGGCCGCGTACCTGCGAGCCCGAGCGACGCTCCAGTAGTCGTAGCCTCCCTCGACAAGTACCAAGTAGGGGAGCTCGGCGCCGTGAGCCGCGATCATGCCCACCCCCATGGTGGCCCCTTGAGAGAAGCCTGCGTACACGCCTGCCTTCGGCGCCAGGCGTGGGCCCACGGCGGCGCGCAGGGCCGGCAGTGCGGATTCGAGTTCACGCCCGAGCTCAAGATGATCGCGGTAGAAGAACGACGTGGGCTCTGCTTGATTGAATGGAGTTCCGCGCAAACAGAGCAGAAACACGAGTTCGGCGGTGAGCTTGGCCCAGTAGGCGCATTCGTCTTCGGCCGTGCCGCCTGCGCCATGAGTCGCCACGAGCAAAGGCCGCGCGGCGTGTCCGACCGGGACAAACACCACGGCCGGGAGGAACCCAGCAACCGCTAGGTCGGAGAGGCCGTGCTTAATGGATCCGTGGGAGACAGAGGATGGCGAGTCGTGCACTCGGCTGGCCGACGGCGGGTCGTTCGACGCTCGGTCCTGCGGCGACGTGGAGGTCCCTCGTCCTCCGTCGCGCGCTGGTCCGGAGGGAATGCAGCTCACCAGTGTGGCGAGACCAAGGCACCGGGCGTGGCCAATGAGCGCCGCGCTGATCTCGGAACGCCATTGGAACACCTAGTCGCTCGTCGCCAGCTGCTTCGTCAGCTCTGCCAAGGATTTTAGCGCCAGGCGCGCTTCGACCAATGTGGAGCCCAGGCTGTTGAAACTGCACCGCCAACCCCGTGAGTACACAGCGCTGCTCGGATGCGGCACCACACGCCGTAGCAGCCGATTCATGCGCGCGAGTATGTAGGACTGGGCGCTTTTCGCCAAGGCCTCGTGAAGAGCACTGGGGAAGGTGCCGAGCGCGTAGGTAATTTGAGCGGGGTGGGCCAAGATGGCCGTCGCCTTAGCCGGGCCAAACACAGCCAGCGCAGCGTCGCAAAGCTCTCGAGCCCGCCGAGCTGCCCTTCGGCGTCGTTTCGCTCGACGGCAAAGGCTTCAGCCTCCCCAGCTGCGATGACTGGGTCGCCCAACGCCAAACCCAAGGCGGCGCGCTCGTCGGTGTCGTGCGCACCGTGACAGCTACGCTGCTCCGGAACGCGCCAGCGCGGGGCTGGTTCTACGGATCGAGAGTGCGCCGTTCCGCGCCGTTCCGCTGTCCACGTGACGCGGGTCTGCTCAAATGCTAAACTCGGACGCTTGACGGTTGTTCTACCTGCGCCCGTTGCCCGGCTTTTCTGGGATGTGGATCCCGACACTGTGGACCTCACGGTCAACCGAGACTACGTGCTCGAACGCGTCATGTCGCGTGGTGGACGAGACGCCATGAAGTGGCTGCGCGACACCTACCCTCTCGACGTTCTGGCCAGCTTCGTGGAGCGCAAAGGTGCCAGTCATCTTGCTCCGCGCGAGCTTGCCTACTGGGCGTTGATAGCAGGCGTGAAGTCGCCACCCATGCCGACCACAGCGCGCCCGCGTTGGATGGGGCCGTGACCCTCGGCCTCACGGAAGCGCAGCAAAGCGCCCTCGCGGTCCTGGCGGCAGTCGTCGACGCGACTGCGTATTTGGCAGGCGGCGTCGCCGTGGCGGCGAGAATCGGGCATCGGCTTTCCGTGGATCTCGATGTGTTCGTCCCCGGCGGGGCTCCAGAGAACTGGGCCGAAAAGCTAGCCCAGCAGGCTGGAAGAATTAGCATCATTTCTAGGGCAGAAGGCACGCTCTACGCCGAGGTGAACGACGTTCCGGTGTCAGTGATTCGGTACGCCTACCCTTTGCTGAGAAACGCGGAACGCCTGCCGGGCTTCGCTCTGCCACTGGCATCAACCGACGATCTACTGTGCATGAAGCTCTCCGCGATCGCGGGCCGCGGCGCCCGCCGCGACTTCTGGGACCTGCATGCGCTGCTCTTGTCATTGAACTACGGAGTGGAGCGCGTGCTTGCGCTCTACGTGCAGAAGTACCCCGTCGAGGACGTCGGGCACGTGCTAAAGAGCCTTGTATATTTCGCCGATGCGGAGCAAGAACCGCTGCCTACCAGCCTTTCCGTGGCGCACTGGGAAGAAGTGAAGGCGTACTTTGAGCGCAACGTGTCGGAGTTTCGCTGAGCTGGCTAGACCGCTAGTTTGACGCGAGTACTGGGGAAGGTGCCGAGCGCGCAGGTAATTTGATCGGGGTGGGCCAAGATGGCCGTCGCCCTAGCCGGGCCGAACACAGCCAGCTACAAGAGCTCAGCAATCAAATCGAACAAGGCCTTGCGAGTGGAGCGGAGGTCACTTTCGCGTTTTCTGTAGTCCAGTCGATCGCCGTTTTCGTAGAGCGAATCGTAGCCGGCGACGATGCTCGCGAAGCGTGCGTCAAGCTCTGGGTTCAGCTGCGCGCGCACGAGCCGCTCAGCCGTGAGCGCATACCTGAGGTCGTCCACGCCCTCGCGGAAAGCTTCCCAAGTGTAGCTGGGGAGCATCGCTTCGCCACTGGGGTTCGTTGGATGGTCGGTGTATCGGACCTGAAAGGCGACGCCGTCATGGGCGGGTTCACTGAAGGGGTTTAGGGTCAGTGGGTCCGAATAGCCCCAAACGGTCGCCCCATTCAGACCTGAACGATACAGCCAGAATCCGTAGAGCAGCCGCGCTTGGTGGGGCGCGTGGCCATTGAAGACCTCCGCGAAGTGGAACTCATTGGCTGCGAGCTTCGCCGAGGGATCGCTGCGCAGTCGTTCCAGGTGCGCCAAGAACTCAGTGAACTCCTGCGGCGACCGCGCATCCAGCTCATACGTGGTGAGCGCGTGCGACCACCAGTCGACCGTTGTCTGCTGGGCCAGGGCTTGGAGCACCCCGAAGGTCATGGTGCCAAAGTAGCGTCCGCCCTTGGCGTGGATCGCGTCCACGATCGGTCCCTCGAGCGCGAGTTCTGCGAGCGTTGGTTCCCACAAATTTGTGGCCACCAGAGGCTCGAATCCGAGCGCGCTCACTTCGGCAAAGGCCGAAGCGGAAAGCTCGCTATCGGTGTTGATCAGCGCTTGAAACCCGGCTTGCTTCAGGCGCAGGTAGTCCTCCGGTACGCGGAAGTTGCCGCGCGTCAGGTTTGCGCCGTGACTCAAGACATCCAGCGCGATGGCGTCTGAAAAGTCACGCTCGAGCGGATCGGCCACGTGCAGCACGCCGACGAAGCGCTCGTGGGACTCCAGCGTATCAAGCTCGGTGTTGAGCACGTTGACCTCGATCGGGATCTCGCTTGCGCCGCCGTCGCCTACCGTAAGCTTGAGGCTTCCTACGAAGCGTGTGACGGCCTGGCTCAGCGCCAGATCTTTCGGGATATGCACGGTCACCCAGAACTGAGTTCCCCGACCCGCCTGGCCCTGCGCGCGACCCGAGCGCGTGAAGGGCAGACTCAGCGTCGGCGAGGCGCTTGCTTTCCTCTCTTCGAACAGCGCCGCGTCATTCACCAGCACGAGCGGAACCAGCGGCAGTCGACTGCGCGCATCTTCGTGGAGTCCGCGCGCGTCCTGGCTGCCTGTCTCGCGCCGGATCCCGCTCCTCCAAACCATGTCCAAGCGACTCGCTGAGTAGGGCAGCGCCTGAGGCGCGCGCGAGCGATCTGCGAAGGTGACGACCTTGATGTCCAGGTTGTCGGCGCTCAACTGGACGCCGCTGTCGCTGGTCAGCGCCGTGGGTTCCAGCAAAAGCACGCCTGGCCCTTCCGTCGGCACATACACGAGCGTTCCGGGTTCGAACTCCCCCAGCGCAACGTTGATGAGCACGCGGTCAGCAATGTCGTCGTAGAATGCCTCGTCGGGATAGTGGTAGTCGAAGGGCTCGACGTAGTGCACGCCCGGCATAGCGACGACGCCTGGCAGCGAGACAGCGCCGCCGGCGCCGCGATCTGCGAGCGGACGCAGTTCCCCCGAAACGTCGCAGCTTGCGAGGCTCAGGCAGGCGCAAATAGGGCCCAGCGCAGCTAGCGAAGTTCGCCCCATGTCCACTCCAGGGCTAGGGCGGCATCGAGCGCCGGCGTTCGACTGTCCGCGACGACATTCTTGCCAAAGTACACTTGAAGCTTGGGCAGGAGCACTCCGGCGTTCATCGCGGCATGGAGATACAGGCTATCGCCCAGCTTGAACCGAGCGAAAGCCCCGCCTGAGACCAGCAAGACCGTCGTGGTTTGAGATTGCACGGAATACTCAGTCGAAGGACTGCCTTCCGAATAGGCGAAGAGCGGCCCTGCCCCGAGCCCCAAACCAAGTTGAACGCTGCGGGCTCTGAGGAGCGTGGCCAGAAGCTGTGCGCGAGCCAGGGCGATCCCAAGCTGCGCCCGGTTTTGAGCCGCCCGCGCGTCCGACGCGGCGACTTCAATTCTGGAGCCCAGGACGCTGGCTGACACTTCGACGTCGACAAGTAGGCGTGGGTGAAGCTCGAAGAATCCCCCCAAACGGGGGCCCGCGAACAGCCCCAGTCCGCCGGGCGCCGTAAGCGCAAAAGCGCCCAAGCGAGCGCCGTACCGATCGCTCGGGGCGGGGCGCGGCCTAGCCCTTCGTTGCGGCCTACTCTCCAAGACTTGAACCAACGTCGTCTGCAGCAGTTCGGCGACGCGCAACGCCAGCACACCGGTGGGCTCGAGCTTCGCGTTGTTCGGTACGGTCAAGAGAGCGTGCCCGCTTTCCTTGGTGTCTGGATTCAGGATGAACACCAGCGCCTGCTTATCTTCCCCATCCAGGACCGGGTGAACAGCAGCCAGCGCAGAACGCGAACGCACAAGCCTGACGAGCTCGGCTCGTTGCGCCGACTCGGACGTTTCTAAACTGGCCAGCTTCTCCACCGTGAAGCCCGCAGCGACCAGCTCATCGAACACTCGCTGCACAGCGGCCTCGGGTTGTGAGGCGCGCACGAGCAGAAGCACCCTGGGCGGCTCCGCCCTTGCCGGCAGCGTGACGCCCAGCACGCTGAGCACGACGGCCAAGAGCAGGCTAAGAACACGCGCCACTTCGGCTATCTTAACCGACCACCTCGGGTGAGGGCACGCGCTGCTTTCGCATAGGGACCGTCAGGATAGGCCTTAAGGTAGCGCTCCGCGCTCAGCGCGGCCTGCCCGCGATTGTTGGCGCGCTCGTAGGCCGTCATTTGTCGCCCCAGGGCGTCTGCGGCCATCGCTCCAGTGGGGCTCTCACCGAGATACGTCGAAAACCAGCGCACGGCCTGATTGGCGTTGCCGGAGTCAAACGCCATGCGACCGAGCAAGAATGCGGCGAGCTTGGCTTGTTCGGTCTGGGCGAAGCGATTGCGTAGCGCAGTGAGCGCTGCGGCTGCGCGCTCACTCTGGCCGGCGAAGCGCGCGGTGTCCGCCAGCTGCTTCAGATCTGCGGGGCCAAGCCTGCCGAGCAAGCCGTCGAACCCCTGCTCCTCGGCTCGCAGCATGGCTTCGCGATGCTCGCCCGCCTCGGCCAGGCTCTTCCAAGTTGGCGCCTGGGGGCGAGTCGAGGAAGCCGGGGCCGCCTCACGCGAGGGCTCCACGGGCTTTGCTTGCGGGGCTTGCTGCTTGGCGTCCTCGACGGAGTCTTGGGCCTGGTTGGTGGCGGCCTGGTCGACGGCCTGAGCCCCCTCAAGCGGCTCCAGCAGGGCCTGCTGGCTACCAACGCTGGCACTCAACCTTTGACCGGCCTCAACCGAAACGCCCGCTCCTAGATGGGGGCCCACGACCCGCACCGCGCCGCGCGTGACTCCCACGAACAGTGAACGTTGCCCGGGCTGCCAATCCACCTTGAACACGGTGCCTACGACCTGCACCTCGTAGGGGCCCGCCGCGACGCTCCATTTTCGGCCGGATTTTGGCGTAATACTAGCCTGAAGCACGCCCGTATCCAAATGCAGCGAGACGCCGTCCGTTTCCAAATGAGTCAGCCGAGCACGCGCTCGCTCTTCGAAAACGAGCTGGCTTTTGTCGTCAAATTCCACCCGCTGGACCTGCTTTTCGTCGCTCTCGATGAACGCTCCCGCGGAGAGCACGCTGCCCCCAGACAAGCGAGCGATAGGCGTCGAGCTGAACCCCGAAATCAACCATATTCCAAGCGCCAGCGCGCTGCACAGAAGGAAAGCGTACGCGCCCTTCATATTCGAGGTTGAGCGCCGATGCTCAATCAGCTTCTGTCGCAGGGCCTTTCGTCGCTCTTCGGATGGACCATCCTTGACAGCCTGCCCAACGTCGAACGCCAGTTGTTCTAAGGAATTCATGGGCCTCTCCTGACGCTCGAATCCAGTCTTTCGCAAAGGCCTGGATCACGCGCGGCTAGTTTTCTGAAGCGCTGCTCGGCCTTAGCGAGCCGGCGATGGACGGTTGCCCTGCTGCAGCCGGTGAGCTCGGCGACCTCGTCAATCGAGTAGCGCTCGACGAAGCGCAGGACGAACAAGCTACGCTCGAGCGACGGAAACGCGTCCAAAATGGCGTAGGTGCGTTGGACCAGCTCGCGAGCCTCGTGATCGTCGATGTACGAGGGATCCAGCTGGCTCGAGTCGCGGCTCGTGAAAAAACGCAGAATCCGCCGCTTGCGAATTTCGCGACGCGCCGTGAAGACCGCCACCGAACTCACCCACGCTTCCAGCCGCTCGGCGTCCCGCAGCTTGCTCACGCCCTTGATGATCGCTTCGAAAGTCTGCTGCACCACGTCGTCGTGTTCGGAATCGGGCCCAAGGATCTTCCAGATCAATCGGTGAACGACCGTGCCGAACCTGTCGTAGAGCAGCCGCGCGGCCTCGGCCGAGCCGTCGCCGGCGAGCGCGAGCAGGCGCGCGTTCTTGAGCGCAATCGGCAGCTGCCGAACCCGACCGGTAGCCTCATGCTCGGCAGCCTTTGGCGCCGCTGGCAGGCTCTCAAGGGGGGGACGGATCTGCATGCGAATAGCCCGCGCCGCTGGGCTAGCTGAGCCCGCCGAGGGGTGACGAGCCGTAGTCCGTGTCGCCGAAGCTCCCGTCCTCTAGGCCGAAGGCGTGGACCAAGCTTAGCAGCAGTCGATTGTGAGATTCGCCCGGAAACGACAGCACTTGCCCAGTCTTGAAGTGACCCTGCAGGTTGCCGGCGATCACCCAGGGAGTATTGTTCAGTGAGTGATTGCCGGTCCCCATCTCGTTCAGCCAAACCACCTAGGTATTGTCGGCCATTGTCCCCGCGCCTTCAGGGATGGCCTTCAGGCGGTCGAGCAGGTACGAAAGCTCCCCTGCGTACCAGCTGTGGCACTTCACGAGCTTGGCCCGTGAAGCCGGATTCGCCTCGTCGTGAGCCAGGCCGTGGATGCCGCGGGTGCTGTCGTTGGGGCCGTTGTCCGGATCCGTCTTGAACTCGTCGCCCAGCCAGGTGAAGCGGTGCTGCGCGCCGGCGCGCCCGTATTGAATCGTGCCGACCCGGGTCAGATCGCAGGCCATGGCCATCAGCATCAGATCGATCTGCAGCCGACCGAGCGCCGGAATGTTGTCGTTCTGATTGATGTCGAGCTTCGAGCCCACATCCGGAATGGCGCACGAGTCAATCGCGCTGGTGCTCAGGCCGGACCCCAGCGTTCGTTCCACTTGGCGGATCGCCTCGAGGTGAGCCTCGACCTTCTTCTGATCGTCGGTGCCAAGCTTGCTGCCAAGCGCATTCAGATCCGCTCGAACGAGATCGATCACGCTCTGGCGGTCCTTTCGGTCTTGTTCAAGGCCCGGATCGGGCATCGTTCCGCTGGGGTCGAAGCCCTTGAAGACACGATCAAAGACCGCGTACGGATCGTTCTCCGGCATGAGCGGCTGCATACTGCCCGCATACGACAGCGCCGCTACTGTCGCCGCAAAGTCGTCCACCTGAATGCCGCTCTGCAGCGAGCGAAACTTGGCGTTGGGCGCGATGGCTTGCGCGATGTGCTGGTCCACAGAAATCCCGGTGGCCAAGCTGTTCCCGTCCGGATCGTTCGGATCGATGATCTTGGCACTCCGGCCCGTGAGCGCCGTGTTCATGCCCCCGAAGTGTCCGTCCTTTTGACCCTTCTCGAGCACGACGGAGTAGTCGAGCCCGTCGACGACCAGCAGCCGATCCTTATGCCGCTCCAGCGGCGCGAGGATGGGGCTCAGGCTGAGTTGTCCGCCGACCATTTTAGGCGCCCAGGATTCGTGGACGGTGCCGTTGGAGCTATACAGAAATATCAGCCGCTTGGGCGCGCCGCTTTGCTCGACCTGGGCCTGCGTCAAAGGCACGAACGGCAGCAGGACCGAGC
>JANNWK010001175.1:0-2437 GCA_031408355.1 Myxococcales bacterium | reverse complement strand
GAAACCCTCGGTGGCATGGAGAGCACAGCGCTCTACACCTACGACGCCGCAGGGCGCCTCGAAACCGTCACGCGCGGCCTCGGTGTCACCACCTACCAGTATGACGACAACGGCAACCGCACCGCCGTGCTGCTCAACGGCAACGAAACCGCCGCTGCCAGCTATGACGCACAAGACCGCATCCTCAGCCACGGCGACCTCACCTTCGAGCAAACCAACAACGGCGAGCTACTGCGCCGGACCCAGGGAAGCTCCGCGTTCGAGCTCAGGTATGATGGCCTGGGGAACTTGCTCAGCGCCGTCTCCGCCGCCGCCAAGGCCACCAAGACCATCGACTACACCGTCGACGGCTTCAATCGCCGCGTCGGCAAGCAAGTCGGTGGCAAATTCTCACGCGCTTGGCTCTATCGCGACGACCTCCGCCCCGTTGCGGAAATCACCGATGGCGGTGTCTTCAGCCACTTCGTCTACGCCGGCGACGCGCCCGGCGCACCCGACTTCATGCTCCGTGCAGGCGTGCCCTTCCGCTTCGTCAAAGACCACCTCGGCTCCGTGCGGCTCGCCGTCAACGCGACGACGGGCGTCGTCGCGCAGCGGCTCGATTATGACGAATTTGGGAACGTTACGCTCGACTCCGCGCCGGGCTTTCAGCCGTTCGGTTTCGCGGGGGGGCTGTACGATGCCGATACGGGGCTCGTGCGGTTTGGGGCGCGGGATTACGATGCGAGCGTGGGGCGTTGGGCTAGCAAGGACCCGATTGGATTCGGGGGCGGCGTGAACCTGTACGCCTATTGCGACAGTGACCCACTCAACTACTTCGATCCCGCCGGCGCGGCCAAGGTCGGGCTCGCTATCAAGTGGACCAAGAAAGCTTGGAACCACATTCTGAAACGCCATATTGCACGCAATATCGCGATCGAAGCGGGCAAGTTCCTCAAGCCGGGTCAGATCAAAACGCTGGTCGAACGCACCGTGAAGGGCGCAGATCGCGTCCTTTTGCAGCGGCACGGCAGGCGTCTCTTCGAAAAGAAGTTCGAGCGCGACATCGGCACGAACGGCGAGCGCTACCTCCGCGTAGTTCTCGAAGAGAGTGGAGAGGTTGTTACCGCCTTCCCTGCGAGCGCATCCAAGCCCTTGCTGCCAGGTACTGACATCGGCGCAGCGCTTCTAGGTACCGGTACGGTCGCGGATATTGTCGACTTCGTCAACCCGATCGGCGACATTCAGGATGTGCTCGATCTCTACGATGAACTGACTGAGGGTTGACATGCCATATTGCATCTACAGATACGCACGCACGGGCAAAGCAGTCGACGGACCCTCTGCTTACAGCTTCCTCACGGACCTTGAACATGCCTCCTTAGAAGCAGCAGTGATGGAACGGGCCAACGATTTCCCAATATTGCGAAGAATGTGTGACGCCTACGGGGATTGCATCGTCGCGCACGAGGAGCTGGAGCAACTAGCGCGCGAAATCCAAAAGCTGATCCCTAACAGCCGCCCAGAGCTTCGCGCCGCTCTGGCCAAACTTGAGATGGCAGCTACTACGGCAGCCGACAACAACTGGAACCTCGTGTGTCAAGGAGACTGATGACTGCGCATGCGAACCCCGAATGTGCGCCTGATGACAGCACCAGTTCTCCCTGGAGTCGTGAGCGAGCTCATCCGTACCGTTCGGGTGTACGCTGACGAGAACGCTTTCCTGCGCGACGAACGCGGCGACGGCGTTGAGCGGAGCCTGTCTGGTCCTGTTCGCCCGACTACACACGTTACGGCTCCCGGCGTCGCGTACCGGGAGGCCGCGAGCTTGGTCCAAGCGCCCCTCAGAACGCCCCGCTCACCAGCAAGCCCCGCCCGTCGCCGCCGACCCAAGGTCCCACGGAGACCCGTGCGGCCTTGCTCGTCTTCACAGGATCCGGCCAAAAGAGCAGAGCGCCCACGGTGGCGAGCCCCAGCACGCCGGCTGAAATGAACGCCGCTGTCGCAACCCTCCGGGCGTTCTCCGCGTCGCTCAGCTTTGCGGGGAAGGCGTCGCACCCTGGCGGGCGCATCGGTTTCTGGGTGCAGATGCTCCTGCTCGCCACCTCAGCAGGATCTGCGTTGCGTTCAAGGTTTGCCAAGATGTTCTTGGCGTCGTCCTCGTCTGAGTTTGCGCCGAGCGTGTAGAAGACGCCGACGCCGACGGCGACGGCTGTTAAGGCGCCGCCCCCGACCAGCACCCACGGTTTCACGTCGCTCGGCTCCGTAGTGCTCGGGGCAGGAGTTTCCGTGCGGGTCTCCCGTGGATTGCCTGGGGTCAGCGCACTCGCAGGCTTCGCCTGAGCAGGCGCGAGCACGAGCTGAATAGCCAGCGATGCGCCTTCGACCATCGTGACCCGGACAGCAGCAGACGCTCTCCCGCCGTTCTCGGCATGCAGCGTGTGCTCGCCCGGCTCCA
>JANNWK010001174.1:0-1701 GCA_031408355.1 Myxococcales bacterium | reverse complement strand
CTGCGGAAGAGTTCGTGGTGGACGTTTCCACTCCGGACGCTTCCACGCCGGCTCCCATCAGTGCCGTCATTGCCGTTCCTGCCGCACCGGCAGGTGCTATCAGCGAACCCGTGAGCGATCTGCCGGCGATCATCACCGATTCCGCCATCGCCAACGATCAGCAGCCAGTAGTCAGCAGCCAGACGCCGACGCCCGCCGAGACCCCGGTTGCCGTGTCTGCTCCCGCCGCCAAGCCGGCCTTGGTCCGTGCCATCAGCAACAGTTCCGCCACCACCATACGGCTGTTGCTCGCCGCACCGGTGCGCGGCCGTGCCACGTTGCGTCTGCCCGCTGGCACCGTCGGCGTCGCCGGTTCGCTCGGTCTGACCCAGGCCTGGGAACAACAGGTACCGCTCCAACAGACGCTGCACCTGACCAAGGGCGAGGTCGTGGTGCCGAGCCACGGTGATGTGCGCGTCGACGTAGCGGTCAGCGATCCCGCCGCGTCACGTGAATTGCTCGCGCCGGTGGTCAGCGTCGATCCGGCCGTGCCGGTGACCGTCAGCACCACCGACACCGGCGTATCGTTGGTCGGAGCCTTCGTGCCCGGTCAGAGTTACCGCATTGCGATCACCTCCACGTGGCCGAATGAGCCGAGCACCAGTGGTCGGGTACTCACGGCCTACACTGCTGCTAGTGCGGTCAGCATCACTGTTCCGGAGCGCCCAGCCGGCATCTGGCCGTTGGAAAAGAACGTGATCGATGGCAGTCAGCATCTGGCGGCGCACGCCGTGCCGCGCGCCGATGTGATGCTGTTGACCGTCAGCGATGACGAATGTGTCGCCAGTCGCGAGATCACGTGGACCAGCCCAGGGGACGCGTCGGCGTTGCTCGACCTCGACGACCTGACGCAGGATCAACCGGCGAGCCAGTATCGATTGCGCATCACCTCGGGTGGAGACAAGCCCGTCACCAGTGATCAAACGTTGGTGATCGAAAACCTGCACGTTCGTCCGCAGGCGCTGTTCGCTGCATTCAGCGATTGGGCAATCGCCGCTCTTGCCGGAAATGAAGAAGCCGATGTGCCGGTGCGCGTTGTGCGTGTGGCCAACGCCATTCGTTAGACGCTTTTTTTCGGCTTGCGCGGTCCCGCTGATCCGGTCGGCAGCGGCACCAGATCGGCTCCAGCGACTTCGCCACGGGCGATCTGGAAATGTCCGAGGGCTGCGATCATCGCGGCGTTGTCGGCGCAGTGGCGCGGTGCTGGCAGGTACAACGCTAGTCCGGCGCGGGCGGCATCACGTTCGAGGCGAGCGCGCAGCGCGCGGTTGCACGCCACGCCACCACCAACGGCGATAGCGCGCACGCCGCGTTGGCGCGCGGCTAACAGCAGTTTGTTGGCCAAGCAGTCGACGATCGCCAGTTGGAACGCCGCACAGGCATTCGCGATGCCGCGTTCGTCGAGGCGCAGTGGATCTTTGCCGAGTGGTCCACGCGCTTGGTAGAGCAGCGCGGTTTTGATGCCAGCGAAACTCAGACGCAGGGTGTCGTCGTTGAGGAAGCTGCGCGGCAAGGTCATCGCTGCCGCGTTGCCACGTTCGGCGCGTTGATCGATCTGCGGACCCCCAGGGTAACCCAGGCCGAGTGTCGCGGCGGCCTTGTCGAACGCCTCACCGGCGGCGTCGTCGATGGTGCCGCCGATCAGCGCGAAGCGGCCGGGCG
>JANNWK010001173.1:0-10139 GCA_031408355.1 Myxococcales bacterium | reverse complement strand
CAGCGGAGTCGGGATAGGGCGGACCCTGGTTGGAGGCGATGCGCTCGTGACGGGCGCGGCTGCCAGCGCGGCGCTGTCGGTGACCCGTGGCGGCACGCTCGGGCTTGGCGCGTTTTCGGAGCTTCGCTTGGTCGCCTCGCGGGATGGCGAGCAGCTGCTGGGTGCGCGTTTGGGGCGCGGCAGCGTGAAGGTTGAGCTGCCCAAGCTCCCGCCCGGTCAGAGCTTTGCCGTGACCACGCCCGACAGCAAGGTGACGGTCGTGGGCACCGCGTTCGAGGTGCGGGTGGCGGAAGGACCGGCGGGTCCCGTCACTTGCGTCAGCGTGAGCCGCGGTAAAGTGCGGGTGGAGTCGGCCGAGCGCCAGGCGCTGCTTGAGGCTGGCCAGAGCTGGGTCTCGCGGGGCGAAATCGCCGTGTGCAGTCTAGAGCACGCGCGTCACGTGATAGCGCCCAGCGTCGAGCCCGACGCTCCCCCGAGCGGTAGCGCCGCCCTGCGACCGTCCGCGCCCCTCCTGCAGCGCGGAGCGCCCTCCGGCTCGGAGAGTAGGCCCGGCACTTTGGCTGAGGAGAACCGGCTGTTTCTTGAGCTGGTTCGCGCGCGTCGCGACGGACGTAGCGCGGACGCCAAGGCACTGCAGGCTAAGTTCCTAGCGCGCTACCCAGGCTCGGTGTTGATGGCCCAGGTGCGCGAAGAGCAGAGCAAGACCGAGTAGCTCGGCCTCGTGCTCAAGGCTGCTTGAGTGCAGGCAGGGCGGGTTGCAGCTTCGTTCCCGCTCCGCCCACGTTGGTCTCGCTGTTGTCGCTGACCACCGCTAGCGCGTCGAACAGCGCTTGCAGGTCGCGGGCCCAGTCGCTACTGAGATCGGTCGTTTCAAACGAAAAGCCCCAGGCTGACCGAAACTCGTCGGCGACCCAACCCGCCGGCCCCAGCTCGACGTTGAAGGCGTACGTGGATGAGCCGGCATCGTTGACGACGTACGCGCCGTAGTTTTGGAGCGTCCAGGCGAGCTTTTGCGCGGCCAGCGTGCGTAGAGCTGGCAAGTTGCCGCGTGGCAGAGCGAGCAACGCGCCCATGCGCAGCTCGGGTTCTTGGCCGCTGTAGTACTCGAGACAATAGGCATCGCCTCGACTGGCGGGCCAGCGCGAGCAATCCTGCTCCTGCGCCGCTTGCCACAGGTTTTCCCGACCCCAAACGTGCACGGCCAGCGCGTGTCGAGGAGGCGCGGCCGCGGGCAGTAGTTCACCCAACCTGAGAACGCCGCCTAGGGCTGAAAGGCCCGAGCCACCGTTGGCGCCGACCAATCCGTCACCGTAGAGATCACCCCCCGACTCCTCGAAAGCTATCGTTCCGGGGGCGTTCGGCGTGCAACGTGCGAAGGGTAGCCCCTGTCTCAACGACCGACCGTCGGCCTGAATCGCGACGACCGGAGTGCTGGTCATCCCTTCCCCCTCAGTCACCAGAAACCCCGACGGCGCGTAGGTCTGAAAGCGTTCGGTGTCCGAGCCGGGACAGCGGTCGGCGCCTGTCCAGCCAGCGTCGTTTTGTTGAACCGCCAAGGGGGGAGCGGTGGTGTCGAGCAGCACGGTCACCGCCTCCGTACGGATGCCGAGGGAGGCGGGCGCGAGCGCAACCTCGACCAGGACCGCCGCGTCCCCTAGCGCCGTGTTCCAGATGCTGTCGCTCGCATAGGGGAAGGCCGTGGCATCGCGACTGCTTACCGTCGCCGGCTCGACCGTCGGAGTCTCCACGGCTGGCACGTCCACGCCAGCCCCGGCTGAAAAGAGCCGAATGTCGCCGCCTGGCCCGCACGCGGCCGTGAGGCACGCGAGCGTGACGGGCGCGAGCAGCCCCAGGGCGAGGCGACGAGGCCGCGGGTAGCTCACTCCGCATAGCATACGGCGTGTCGGCGCTCCCCGCACGACAGATCTGCCAGGTTACTGACGCGATGATCCACGTTTACAAGGAACGTCGAGCGCTTGAACGCGACGATCAGCCTTGGAAGATGGCGTCGAGCGATTCGGCGGACAGCACGCGTTCGGCCCAGCGCCGGAGCTCGCCTTCGGTGGCGCCCGCGAGGCGCTGCTTCGCCTGGGGCGGCAGCTCGCCAAACTTTCGCGCGAGCAGCTCTTGGAGCAGCTCGGTCCTGCCCTCGGCCTTGCCCTCGGCCTTGCCCTCGGCCTTGCCCTCGGCCTTGCCCTCGGCCTTGCCCTCACGGCGCACTTTCGCGAGGTCGAGCTCGTAGGAGTGGAGTGCCATCTCGCGCTGCTCGGCGCGCTCGCGCGCCTCGGGGTCTGCGCTGAGGCGATCGAGCGCGTCTTTGGCCTGCTTGAGCACCGGGTATTCCATCGCCAGTTTCTCCAAATCCTCGTCGACTGCAGCGGCCAGGAATTTACCCCACGCCACCAAGTTTGGCTCGTCGTTTCGGTCCAGCGCCTCCGGCAGCTTCGGCAGCTCTAGAAGGTGCAGCTCCAGGTGGTCGGTCAGGGGCTGGGCGTCGTGCAGCTCTTGTACGCGAAATGTCGAATGAAAGCGCTGGCTCAGCAGCTCGGCGAAGTTGGTGACCACGATGACCACGCAGCGCTGCAGGTCGCCGTACGGGGCGCCACGCTGCAGCTGGCCGGCGTAGAGCCGTGCCCGGTAGTACAGGGCCCGCTCTCGCTGCGCGGGGCGGCGCTGGCTCTGCATCTCCACGTCCACCTGCTCGCCGCTCGCCAGGCGCACGCGCACATCGAGCGCGATGCTCTTGTCGTCTACGCTGGCACGCTCCGGCTGAGCATGAAGCACTTCCACGGATTCGATCGGCACGGTCGGCTTCAGCACCGCATTGAGGAGCGAAATCAGCAGCTCTCGGTTCTGTTCGGCTCCGAACAGCATCCAGAGCACGATGTCCAGCTTGGGATCCAGCGTCGTGCGGCCCGCTGTGCTGCTACCCCCACGCTTGCCACCGGTTCCCCTGGCCATGGGAGGTCTATCGGTCACCGCGTTCGGCAGTTGCGCCGTTTCGCCCCTGTCCTGGCTTCCGTGAAGCGGCGGCGGCGCACCCACCCATGAGCAGGACCAGGGAATGGAGGGCAAGCACAAAGGCTCGGGCAGCAGACGGCTTCGCGCTCACGCCGCAGGGGCCCCGCCGCTTTCCGGCGAACCGCCCAGCGCGGCGGTGGCGCCACCCAGAATGGATTGAACCGAATTCCGTCACTGCGGGAACCTATTTCGTGTGTCGACCGCTTCGTCTCATCCTGGTCAGCGCCCGCTGGCAGGCCGCGTCTCGCTAGGGGTTTCGCTACTGTTTCTGGCTGGCTGTACCAACGCCGAGCCGGGCGAGGCCGATTCGTCGGGCAGCGCGGGCGCGTCCCAGGGCGCTGGCTCGGCAGCAGGCGTGGCGGGCGCGGCGACGCTGCCTGGGGCCGGCAGCGGGTCCGGCGGAGCTAGCGCGAATGGCGGTGGGCCAGGCGGCGGGGTGGCGGGCAGCGCGGCCGGCAGCGGCGGGGCAGGTGGCGGTAGCGGAGGTGGGGCAGCTGGCGCGGGTGGCGCGACCGGCAGCTGCACGGCGGACTCCCTGCTGTGCGAAGACTTCGAGGCTGCCGCTGTGGGCGCGATCCCTGCTGGCTGGACCGCGCACGGCGAGGCCAGCGTCGCTGAGGATCAGGCGAATCGTGGCCGTCACTCGCTGAAGATGAGCCCGGCGAACAACGGAGGGCGGCGTATCTACCACCCGACGAACATGCTCGGAGCGCGGCATTGGGGGCGCGTATATTTCCGTGTTCAGCTGCCGGTGCCGGAAGCGTTCGTGCACTCGACGATGGTCACCTTCTTTGGCAAGGGGCCGACCGTCGGCGACGCCGAGTTCCGCATGGTCGACACCGTGAAGGACGCCAAGTCGGGCGGCTTCGCGGCCGGCAAGTATCAGTTTCTTTACAACGTGCAGCCGAGCGGCGCCGAATTCGCCACCGGTTCCGACTACGACTACACGTTCGACGACAAGTGGCATTGCACCGAATGGCACGTGGACGCCGCCGACCAGAGCTACAGCTTCTTCTACGACGGCGTCGAGGCGGTCAGCTTCTCCAAGGGCGCTGGCAACTACAAGGGTTCCGAGCTGCCGACCTCGTTCGAGGAAGTCAGGCTTGGTTGGAACAACTACCAGAGCGCGCCCCCTGGCTTCACCGCCTGGCTCGATGACTTCGCGATCGACGACCAGCGCGTCGGTTGCCTGCCGTAGGTTTGTGCCGTTTATGGCTCCGCGTTGCTCAGGTTGGCAAGATCGGTAGCCTCGCTTGACCGTGCTCATGATAAGCGACGCGGGGCGCCGTGTTGGGCCCTGCTTTCGTGCCGTCACCATGTCTGACCCGCCTTTGCCCATCGACGAGCTGCTGGAGACCTTGCGCGCGGCGCTCGCAGCGCGGCGACGCGACGCGCTGGGGCGTGTCGCCGGCGTCGAAGCGGCGCTCGGGTCGTATCGGCGCTCGCTCGAGCAGCAAATCGTCAGCGAGTTTGCGGCCGAGCACAAGCTGAAGGCGCCCGCAAAGGGCGGGATGAGCGTGGCGCGGGCGTCCGAAGAGCTTCGCGATGCCTTGTTGGCCCTGCCGGAGCTCGCAGGCTTACTGGCGAAAGCGCCGGCTTCGCCGCCGGAGCGCCCACCCGTCGCCCCAGAAGCGGAGCGCCCGCCAAAGCAAGCCGTTGACGACCTCCCAAGCTCTGGGGCTCTAGCCTTGCTCCGGGCCGCGTTGGCCTCGCAAAAGCTTGTGATCATCGGCGCGCTTTCCAGCCGTGACAAAGCGGACGCGCTTCCTCAAGCCATCGCAGCGGCAACGGAGTGGATCGACACCGAGCGCGACGGCGTCCACGCGCTCGGTAACCTGACGCAGCGCATCCGACAAGGGCGCGTCGTCGCTGTGATCATTCTGGATCGCGCCGTGAAGCACAAGCACAGCGAACCTGCGCTGGCGGCGGCGCGCGACGTACGCATTCCCACGGCATTTGCAGGGCAAGGCGGGCGCGCGTCGCTGGCACGCGCGCTTGCTCAAATCGAAGGCATGTTGGACGAACGCTCGTGAAGGCCTGCGCGCTCACTGGTTACGCCGTTTGCCCCGACTGGTTACGCCGTTTGCCCCGTCGACCCAAGGCCGCGCCCCGCGCGCTTCAACGTGTTCTTGCGGCGCGAACAGAGTCCGGCGAACGCTAGCGCCAGGACCAGGAACGCGGCACCTGCCGGCGCCCTGTTTCGGCTCGCCGAGAAGGTGCAGCCTCCGCTATCCCCCGCGCTGCCCGGCATGGCCTGGCTCACGCCGGAGCCGGCCGAGCCCGCCATCCCTAACTGCCCCGCAGTTGCGCCACCACCGGCGCCGCCGCTGCCGCCCGAGGGCACGCCAGTGCCGCCAACGGCCGCACCGCCGCTGCCTGAACTCGCAGCGCCGCCGCCACTCGCACCGCCGCCACTCGCACCGCCGGCGCCGCCCGCTGGAGCCGATGCGCGAGCTTGGCTGAAAAGCCAATCCACCAGTCCGTCCGCGTTGTACTGCGTCGTCCAGCCGTCGTGCCCGCCAGGGTACTCGGTATACACGACGGGGCTGTCCACGGCCTTCAGCGCGGCCACCATCTCTTGGGAGCCGAGCGTGGGCACGACGGTGTCGGTGTTGCCGTGGAAGTTCCAGATAGGCAGGCTCTTGATCAACGCGGCCGAGCTGGGCGAACCGCTACCGGACATCGGAACGCCGGCTGCAAACAGATCAGGATTGCGGACCATGATGTCCCAGGTCCCGAAGCCCCCCATGGAGATGCCGGTCACGTACAGGCGGTTGGCGTCGATGCTGAACTCTTGCTGAAGTTCGACCAGCACCTTCAGGACAGCGGAAATTTCGTTGCTGACCGGGACGTTGCTCAGGACGTACGAACCGTTCGCCCAGGGCGTATCCACCCATTGCTGACCGCTCGGGCACTGGGGGAAAACCACGAAGGCGGGATACTTGGCGGCCGCCTCGGTGGAGGCGAAGTTGAGCGGCCCCGGCTGACCGAACTGATTGCAGTTGTCGTTGCCGCGCTCCCCAGCGCCGTGCAGCGCCAGTACGAGCGGGTACTTCTGGGCCGCGTCGTAGCCGGCTGGGATCAAGAGTCGGTAGGGGAGGTCGCCGGCAGGATCGTTGAAGATCCGCGCTTCGAAGTCGTTACAGCTCGGCACTGCCGCGCTGGCCTCCCTGGCGCCGACCGCAACAGCCAAGGTAGCGCAGGTGAGTGTGGTTGCGGCCCGCCGGGCAAGCGTGAGCATCCGCGAAAGTTAGCAGAGCGAGGGGATCTACCAAGCAGAAATCGCGTCGCTCGGCTGAGAACGCGTGATCCACTTTCGAGCAAACCAACTCGACAACACGCGGAGCGCCCGCGCGATCGCCGCCTCCTCGGCCAGCTGGGTGAAGGCCGCGCACAGGACCGCGAGGGTCGCGCCGCCACGGGCCAGCTCCAGGGCGCGCGCTTCGTCCTCCTCGAGCAGAACGCGCTGAACCGCGAAGCCAGGACGCCAGACGGCGATCTCGACCATGCTTCCGTCGTCCTCGGGCGCGGCCTGGACGGGATAGCCCAGCGCCAGCCAGGCAGCCCGCGGCAGCCGCGCCACCTGCAGCGAAGGCACGAAGGCCAGTTGGCTCCCCGCAAACGCCGCCCCGGATTGGGCGGGCGCCCTCAGCACCGCTTGCGGATCCAAGGCCAGCAGGGCCTCAAGCTCGGCGCATTCGAGCCGGGCCAGGCCGAGCGCGGTCGGCGAGAGCTGCGGTCTTTCTGCGAGGAAGTCCGGGAAGCCGCGACCTAGGCGCTCGATGCACGGATCCTGCCCCGGGGAGAGCTGGATGTAGGCCAGCGCCAGGCGCTCGAACTCCGCGGCGCCGAGTGCGGCTGCGCAATTGTGGAAGGTATCGGCGAGCGCGCTGACTTGGCGTTGCCAGTAGGCGCGGTGGTAGACGCCCAGGCGGTCCGTCGCGGACTGTGAAGCACTTGGCGCGAATACTTCTTCGATGAAGGCGGGGGGGGCGCCTCGCGTCCGCACCGCCTGCCAAAAGGCCTGCTGCAGCTCAGCCAGCGACAGGCTGCCCTCCGAGCGCGCGTTCCAGGTTGCGCGCCTTGTCGCATTCCGCTTCCAGTTGGCTGAGCGAAGGCAGGTTCTCGTCCCACTCGAGCAGGGTGGGGCGTGGGCCGAGGCGTTTGCGTACATGGCGATACAGCTCCCAGACGCTCTCCGGCACCGCGGACCCGTGGTCGTCGAGCAGGTAGTCGCCGCAATCTTTGTGGCCGGCCAGGTGGAGCTGGGCAATCCGCGCGCTGGGCAGCGCATCGACGAAGCTTTGGGCGGAGAAGCCGTGGTTCTTCGCGCTCACGACGACGTTGTTCACGTCGAGCAAGAGTAGGCAATCCGCACGCTCGGCCAGCTCTGCCAGGAACTCCCACTCCGTGAGCGTGCTCGACCGATACTCCACGTAGCTCGACACATTCTCGAGGCAGAGCTGCCGCCCGAGGCGATCCTGGACCTGGCGGACTCGCCGCGCGACGTGCGCGAGCGCTTCTTCCGTGTACGGAAGCGGCCAGAGATCGTAGGCACGCTGCTGATTCACGCTGCCGAAGCAAAGATGGTCCGAGACCAGCAAGGGCTCGAAGCGTTGGCATAGCTCCGACAGCGACGCGAGGTAGTCGTCGCGGAGCTCGTCGGTGCTGCCGATGGACAACGAAACGCCATGCAAGGTGAGAGCAGCGTCACGCCGCACTCGTTCCAGAACGGCCAGCGGTCGTCCCCCTCGCCCCATGAAGTTCTCGGTGAGCGCCTCACACAGCTCCGCGCGAGCACCACGCTCGAGGAGTTCGGCGTAGTGCTCCACGCGGAGCCCAAAACCGTGCCCGCTCAGGGGCAAGGGGCTCACGTCTTGTTGGCCGCCTGCAGCTCAGCGCACTCGGCCTCGCTATCGGCATAGACCCAGCCCATACCCGCGCAGCTGCCCGTGCCCTTGCAGCTACTTGCACCGTCCGCAGACGCGCACTCTGACAGCCCGGCACATGAATTTCCACCCTCGCACATGATGCGAGCGCTCGCCTCGCCCGTCTTTTCGTCGCCGGAATCGCCGCAGCCGCCGGCAAATAGTGCGGAAACAGCCACAGCGATCGTCAAACCCTTGGTCACGTCCATGAGAACCTCCAAAATGATCCAGAAATTCGGGCCAATTGCGGTGGGCAATGGCCTCGCGTCCGAGTTCCTATGTCCTACTGGTGCGCGCGGTTACAGGCTTCGGTGCACTTTCGCGGCTCGTGATGGTCGACGCCGTGGCACGCCCGCCGCCTCTTCTGCCAGGATGCGCGGCCAATGAGTCAAAAAGGCGCGAACCGGGAGACCAACCAGGTGCTCCTCAAACAGGCGATGATTCGGCGCCTGCCACGGCGTTTGACCGGCAACGGCGAGATCTCCTTGCCTCCGGTCGTTGGCATGCTCGACCATTTTGTGAAGATCTTCGATCTGACCTGGGAAGGCCTGGGTCGAAAATTCACGGCGTCAGAGCTCGATGAGTTTCGGAAATCGCTGAAGGCGCGGCTAGAGCAGGCGTGGGAGGCGTCGCCCAGCTCCAAGGTGGTGGTCAGCTATCAGACCGATCCGCCCCCCAAGACGAGCATCACCTGGAAGGTTTCTGCGATCGCCTCCTCGGTTGCGGACGAGTATCAACATTGGGTCGACACGCGAACGCCCCCGCTCTTCGGTCACCACGCGGACGCCAAGGCCGTGGATTTAGCGCGCTCACTGGGCGCGCCCGCTGAAGTCACGATTCTCGATGCAGGGGCTGGCACGGGTCGAAATTGCGTGCAGCTGGCGCGTGAGGGCTTTCTCGTCGACGCCATCGAGCCCGCGCCTGCGCTCTGCAAGATCCTGCGCGAGGCGATCAGCGCCGAGCAGCTGTCGATAGGCGTCGTCGAGGGCGACGTGCTGGATCCCGCGCTCGAGACGCCGCGTCCAGCCTATCGAATGCTGCTCCTCTCCGAGGTGGTGGCCTCCCATTTCCGCACGGTCGAACAGCTGAGGCGCTTGTTCGAGGTGGCCGATCGCCTGCTTGTGCCCGGCGGACTCCTGGTCTTCAACGCGTTCTTGAGCGACGGCGGCTACAAGCCGGATGAGACGGCTCGCCAGCTGTCGCAGGTCCTGTGGTGCACGCTGTACACGCGGCGAGACCTCGAAACGGCCAGCCTGGGCCTACCCTTCGAGCGACAAGGCGACGAGTCGGCGGCCGAGTACGAGCGCCAACACTTACCGGAAGGCCAGTTCCCGCCGACAGGCTGGTACGCGGGTTGGAGCGGAGGGCTGGATTTGTTCGATCTTCCGGCTTCGCGGCCTCCCCTGGAGTTGCGCTGGCTGGTGTATCGAAAGACAAGCTGACTTCGCGTCCGGGCTGTTGCTAGGTTTCGGGCCATGCCGTCCGAGTCGGTTCGGCCCCCCGCCGAGGTGCTCCCTCGCCTCGCTGTTCGCGATCCGGACCAGTGGCTTGGCCTGGTCTGCTGGCTCTTCGTCGCGTTCTCGTGCCTGTCGATCCTGCTTTTCTCGTTCGGGCGCGACCAGGGCATCTACGCCGTCGTGGCCGACAGCATCCTCAAAGGAGGCATGCCGTACCGCGACGCCTGGGACTTCAAGCCGCCTGGGATATTTCTGACCTACGCCTTCGCCCAAGCGCTGTTCGGCAAGTCAATGCTAGCCATTCGACTACTTGAGGTGCTCGGACTGCTCGCGACGGTGCTGGGGCTGCAGCGGCTTGGCCAGGTGTTCTTCGAACGTCCCAAAGCCGGGCTCGTGGCAGGTGCGGTCGCGGCGCTGCTCCACGCTCAACTCGAGTTTTGGCACACCGCTCAGCCCGAGACGTTCGGTGGATTTCTCACCGTGGCGGCGTTGGTCGTTGTGACACACGAACCGGCAAGGTCGCGGCGCTGGCTCGTGCCGCTTGGGGTCGGCGCGCTATTTGGCCTCTGCGCGCTGTTCAAACCGCCGCTGGGTGGGGGAATTCTGGTGTGCGGGGCGTACGTGCTCACGCGCGAACAGGGCCGCGGCGCCGGCCGGCCTCAGCTGCTGCGCTACGCGGGCCTGCTCGGGCTCGGCTTCGCGCTGCCTCTCGGGCTCGTGGCGCTCTGGCTGG
>JANNWK010001172.1:0-6058 GCA_031408355.1 Myxococcales bacterium | reverse complement strand
AACGCGCGTTCGCTCCCGAGCGCGATGTCGTCGCAGCGCTCGACGGCAATCAGGAAGGCCTGCTGGGTCAGATCGGCCGCGGCTTCGGGCGGATAGCCGCGTCGCCGGAGCAGCCTCCAGACCGACTCGTGGTGGGACCGGTACATGTCCTCGAGCCGGGCTTGGATTGGGGCTTGCCGCTTCACTGGCACTGCGCCTATTTCAGCTAGCGCGGAATTGGCGACAAGCACAGCTGGCTATGCGGGGCGGCCCCTGATTGATCACCGAAAACGCCAAGCAGCCCCAAAGCCGGCTCCCCAGGTGATGGGAGCCGCCTCATAGAACACGTGGGGGGCGAACTGGTAGCTGCGGCGGGCGAACGGGACGGTGGCGCCGAGCGGCAGCTCCAAACGCAGCGACTCAGTCAACCCCCAGCCGAGTAGCAGGCCGGCACCGGCGTCGCCGCCCCAGGCTGCCGCATCGCGGGCGTTTGGCACGTCGTGTCCGCGTGCGCTCAGCCGCGAGAGACCCAGGCTTGCGCAGGCGGCGAGCTGAAACCTGCCGGTATCCGGCGCCCACGGGCAAACTTGAAGCACCGCCAAGACCTGCGCAAAGTCCGCCCGTGCGCCGGCCACCGTCACGCCCGAACGCGAGGCGTAGGCGCCACCGAGCCGAAACGCCGCCGGCCAGGTGGGAACGACTCTGAAACGAGCGTGCACGAAGGCCCCGCCACCGAGCGTGGCCTCGGGCGCGGGTCCCAGCACGCCGATCAGCAAGCCGCCGATCGAGAGGTCAGCTCGAGTAGGCGCAGGCGGGGCGCGCTGCGACCGAGAGCGGCTCGGCGTGGCGGGCTTGCTCGGCTCCGTCGCTGAAGCTGGATCGAGCCCGATAGCCAAAACCAGGGCCAGAGCGTCGCGGGCGTCGTCGCACGTGGAGGTGCTGAGCCGTCGCGGAGCGGCGCGCTGCCCAGACGGACGGCTCAGCGCGAGCGTGGCTTCCACGCGGTCTCCAACGCGCCGCACCACCACCTCGACCGCGAAGGCCGCCTCGCTCGTCTCGACGACTCGGATCCGCTCGGAGCGGGCCGCAACGCCTGCCAGCAATTGCGAGCGACTGACGCAATCCGCAGGCCCATCGAGGCTGACACGCGTCAGCACGGGAGCCGGCTCGGCACGCAGCTCGCGCGGGCCAAGCCACCCAGCACACATCACCCAGGCTAGGGACTTGGCTGCGCGGAGTCTAGCCAACGCGGCGCCGGGCGACGATTTGACGAAGACCAAACACGCCGGAAGGTATCATCTTCGACCGTGCGACGCCGGCAACCTTCAAGACAGTTCGCAGAGTCGGCGCCCTGGCTGCCCGCATCGCTGGCCCTGGCTCTGCTCGGCCTCGGTTGTGGACCCAAGACGCTGACGCTCGGCGACGCGCCCAGCGCGATTGGCTTGCGGCTCGGCAGCCCTCGGCGCGTCCCGGAGTTGCTCTGGCCCGATAAGGCCCAGAATCCGAGCCTCACCGACGACAGTTTGGAGCTGCTTTTTACGTCGACGCGTGGTGACACCAAGCTCGATATCTGGCGGGCCGAGCGCTCGACCCGCAGCGAGCCCTTCTCGACCCTCGAACGCGTCGATGAGCTGTGCTCGGAGGAGATGGACACCAGTACGGCCGTTTCTGGCGATGGCCTGTCGATTTGGTTCGGTTCGGCTCGCGCAGGCGGTTTGGGCGATGTTGACATTTGGGTAGCGCAGCGCGCGAGTCGCGGGGTGCCGTGGGCCGCGCCGGTGAATGCCGCGGCGATCAACACAGCCCACCACGATATCCCGCGCCCACCGGCCTTGGCCGGAACGGTGCTGCTGGTCAGCTCGGACCGCGCTGCCCCGGGCGCTCAAGACGACGTGTACCTCGCCGCTCGGACCGATACCCAGCGCGACTTCGAAGCGCCTGAGCCCGGCGCGCAGCTGCGCGTTGGCGCACTGGTCTTGAACGATCCGTTCCTGACGAACGACGGGCTCACGCTGTTTTTCAGTAGCGACTCCGTCACCGGCAATGCCGACCTGTTCGTCGCCTATCGGCCGGCGCTCGAGGCCGCCTTCACGAGCTATTCTGCTCTGAACGAGCTGAACAGCAGCTCCGCCGAGCACGACCCGTTTCTAACGGCCGACGGTTCCCGCCTGTATTTCGCCTCCGATCGCGAAGGCCCGTTGAACGTCTACGACGCGGAAGTGCTAACGGGGCCTTGAAATCGATACTTCTAGTACGTGAACCCACTGCCGCCGATGAACTCACGCAGAATCGAGGTCGGCGGCACGTGGTCTGGGTGAATCGGCACGAATAGGCGCAAGAGCTGGCGCAGCCGGCGCGCGCTCGGTGCGTCGACCGCGCCGCGCGGCACTTCGAGCAAGTAGCGTTCGGCATACACGCGCAGCACGCTGACCTCGTAGACCAACGAGCTGTCGAACACGGCGTCGGCCTCTTCTTGGAATGGGAAAATGTGCAGGCGCTCAGCGCGACGAACGCTCGGCCAGCGAGCGAGCGTTTCGACCGCAGCGAAGCCGCGCTGGTGGCGATCGCGCACGATGCGGCGCAACAACCGGACGTCAGCGGGCTCCAGGCACGAGAGTTGGTCGAAGGCGAGCGACGTCGCAGGATGAATGAATACGTTGAAGCTGCGGCTGCGAGCGGTGCCATAGAGCGCCGGGTTCAGCGCATGGATGCCCTCGAGCAACAGCAGGCTGCGCTCGCCCAGGCGCAGCTCGGCGCCGGCTCGCGGACGGCTGATTCCCGCTTGGAAATCGTAGCGTGGCGGCCGTACGGCCTCACCCGCCAGCAGGGAGGCGAGATCGGCACGAAGGAGTTCGACGTCGAGCGCGTGGAGCGCCTCGAAGTCGAGCTCGCCCTGGTCGTCCCGCACCTGGCGAGCTCGATCCAGGTAGTAGTCGTCGAGGGAGAGCTCAAGCGGTTCGATGCCGTTGACCCGAAGCTGCACCAGCAGGCGTTTGATGAAGGTGGTCTTCCCGGATGACGATGGTCCGGCTACGGCGACAAGTCGAACGTCGCCGCGCTGTCCGATCTGGTCGGCGATCTCGGCAATGCGCTTCTCGTGGAAGCCTTCGTTCACTCGAATCAAGCCTGCGACGCCGCCCTGAACACAAACGCGATTGAACGTACCGACGCTGTCGACGCCCAGCAGCTTCAGCCAGTGCGCCTCACCGCGGGTCATCGGCGTGCCGTAGCGAGGGACGCGCAACTCAAGCGCCACCGTGGAAGCAGCGCGCCGCGGCAGGGTGGTACGAATGCGCGGGCCGAAGTCGAGCAATAGCCCGTGTGGATGCTCGAGCACGTGGACGTCGTCGAGCAGGCCGGCGTGGGGCAAGAGCGGCCCTGCCACGTTCGCCCAGGTTTCACCACAGCGCAGCAGAGTCACCGCCGGCTCCAGTGCGTCTTCGAGCAAGCTGCACGCGCCGGCGTCGTGCTGTCTTTGAAACAGCTCGAGCGCTTCGTTCACTGACCAGAGCTCTTCTCGGATGGGAATGCCCAAGGCGCGCAACTCCGACACGCGCGCGTCGAGCGAGCGAGCCAGCGTCGCCCGGTCGGCCTCGCCGGTCGTCGGTACCAGCCGTACCAGCCGTCCCGAGGTGATCGAAGGCCCGAGCTGCAAGCTTACGCCGAGCTGCCGAGCCGCCTCGAGCAGCACGAGGCCGGCGCTACGGCGGTAGATGTCGCGACCCTCCCAGTCTCGTGTCGTGACCGGCGTGACGATGGCGGCTTCGTCCATGAGCGCGTGGAGCGCCAGCAGGTGTTCGCCTTGGCGCCCCGCCACCACGAGCGCGCCTTCGACGTCCGCGGGCACGCGAGAAGCGACGGGAACGCCGTCCGTTCTAGGCCCGCCCCGAACTGCCAGGTGGGGCCTCTGCAATCGCTGCGCCACCAAGCGCAACCCGCCCTGCGCGAGGTGGAGGGCGGTGCGAGGCTGCCGGGCTGCCAAATCTGCGTAGCCTGCCCTGGAAAGTCGCGCGAGCCGCAACTCGGTCAGGGCAAGCGCGCGTTCGAAGCCTGCGAGTCCGACGAGCGCGGTCTCGCCGAACACATCACCCGGCTCAAGCAGACGGCGCTCCTGCTGGCCGGCGTCGAGCTCAAGCCGGCCTTCCAAGACGAAGTACAGGGCGGGCTCAGCGCCGGCAGCGGCTTCGAGCACCGCGCCCTTGCTCAGCCCGGTAAGCGCTAGCTCTCCGAGCAAGAACCCGACCTCTTCCAGGGGCAGGGCGGTCAAGAGCTCGCTTCGCGCGAGTGTGGCGATATCCTGAAGCCGCTGCTCCGACATGGGGGTTGGTCCGCTGCGCAAGCGTGCTCGCTAACCTAGGCCGCTCTCGCCCCGCCGACAAGGCGACAGCGCGCCCTCCCACTGGGGTAGATCTCGCGCGCCGTCGCTACCGGCGTGGAAGGACGGAACAGCCAGGAAGCCTACCCGCGTAGCAAGCTCAGCTCGCCGCCGTACTCAGCGCCGCCGTAGTGGTCGACCGGTACATCCATGGCGTTGCAGATAGCCGCGAGGATGCCGTTTTGGGGCACGCTTTGGCCTGGCGTGCCCGAGGGCCAGGCCAGGAAGCGACCTGTCTTAAAGTAGCCGCCGCACGACCCAGCCAGGAGCCACGGCAGGTTGTCGGTGTGATGACCGCCGCCCGTGCGCTGCAGGTTGGTGAAGAGCGCGGCTGAGTTTGCCAGCAAGCTGCTGCCGTCCACGTCTTTCGTCTCCTTGAGCCGAGCGATCAGGTAGGCGTACTGCTCGATGAACCACTGGCAGCCACGGTTCATCAGCGGCTGGTACTCGGCCTCGCCGTCTTTGTGGGCGATCTCGTGGTGATTGCGGAGTCCGCGGTTTTCGCCTTGGCTCGCAAAATCCGTCCCGGGCTTCGTGAACTCCTGGCCGAGCCAACTAAACACCCAGCGGCCGTTGCCTTGGTCCATCCACAGCATGGAGGCCACGCGCGTCAGATCGCAGGCCAGCGCGGTGACGGTCAGGTCGATCTGCGCCTTGATCAACTGGCCGACGAAGGCGTTGCCGTTGTCGTTGAGGTAGTCGGCGGTGCGGTCGAGTGTCAGCACGGGTTTCGCGCAACCGTTCGCCATGCCGTCGAGTTGGCGCTCCAGCGCCCGGACTGCGGCCAGGTGGGACCCGACGCGCTCGCGGTCGTCCGTGCCCAAGTTGCTGGACCAACCTTCAAGCTGGCGACCCACGAGATCCAGCACGCTCTTGCGCTGTTTGCGCAGCAGCGCAAGCTCGTCCTGACCGAGGTTCGCTCCGCCGAATAGGTCATCGAAAATCTGGTACGGGTCGACGCGGGGCTGGGGTGCCGACGGTGAATCGCCCACGGGGGGACCGTCGAAGCTTAGGTAGCCGTCGTTGCCGCGAAAGCGCTTGACCGGGTTGAGCACCAACGAATCGAACTTGAGCCCGTGTCGTTTAGCCAACTCCTTGCCGATGTAGCGATCGATTGACGGCCCGGCCGCCGACAGCCGCACGCCATCCGAGATTTCCGGCCCCGGCACGCCGCGCGCGCCCGTCAGCAAGAACGGCAAGGCCGCGTGCCCACCCAGCGAGCCCCCGTTCGAATCCTGACCATTCCGAAGCTCGATGCCGCCCATGAAGATGATGTCGCTCTTCAATTCGCGCAGCGGCTGGAGCGGTGAGTAGCGGTGCGCGACGGGCACCTCGGCGTCGAGCGGAATGTTGAAATCGGTCACGCCCCCGGTGGGCCAGTAGACTTCCTCCTTCACGCCGTTCGGCACCGCGATGGTCACGAATCGCTTGGCCGGTGTGAGCGCTTGCGTGAGCCCTGGCCGCGAGGAGAGCAAAGGCAGGCAGGCGGCGCCGACGCCCAGACTCGAGAGCAAAGCGCGACGGGAAAAGCGCGAGCTTCCTGGCTGGGAGCGAGTGGCTCGTCGGTTCATTGGGTCACCTCACCTACTGCAGGAGCGCGGTACAAGAAGGAGCGCGTCGTCGTCAAGGCGACCAGCAGCTCCGAGAGCTGGTAGCCCGAGGCAGCGAAGGCCTGGTAGGCGCTTTCCAAGGTGTAGTCGTCGG
>JANNWK010001171.1:0-6330 GCA_031408355.1 Myxococcales bacterium | reverse complement strand
CGCGGCTGCTGGCGGCCGGCCTCACGCTGGTGGTGAAGGAGACGGGCTGCGGGCTGTCCTCGAGCGTCGCCGGTCGTGTTCGGCAGCTCGGCGTCGCCCATGTGGATGTGTCCGGAGCCGGCGGCACTTCGTGGGTCGCGGTCGAAACGCAGCGGGCTTCGGCGGCGCGCAGGCCGCTCGGCGAGGCCTTCTGGGAGTGGGGGATCCCGACCGCGGCCAGCGTTGGCCTGTGCGCGGCCCACGGCTTCCAGACCATTTTTGCCACCGGCGGGGTGAGCAGCGGGCTGGATATCGCCAAGGCGATTGCGCTGGGAGCGAGCGCGGGCGGGATTGCTCGAAAGGCGCTGCAGGCGCTGGAGACGGGCGGGCGGGCCGGGGCGCTCAGCTACTTCGATCAGATCGAGACGGAGCTCCGCTGCGCCATGCTCCTGACTGGCTCCGCCAACCTGCGCGCGCTGTCCAAGGCGCCGCGGCTGATCGGTGGCGAGCTTTCCGACTGGCTCAGCAGCGCTCCCTAGCCGGGCTCGCTACTCTTTTTTTTCGTCGAGTTCGCCGACGGCTGGCGGTGGGTGAGAATGAGCCGGCGACGACTGGCGCGTTTGGTAGGAGAGCTTGGACGCCTCCTGGTACAGCTCTTTCGCGCCCGGAAAATCCGGGTGGCGTCGCATGAGCTGCACCAGCTGTTGGATCGCAGCGAGCGGCGGCAGGCTACCAGCGTAAAGCTCAAGCTTCACGCGGACGACAGAGTAGCTTTCGTCCGAACGGGGCACCTGAGCGAGCTTGTCGCGCGCGGTATCCAGGTCACCCGAGTCGAGCAGGTGATCGATGCTGGCGGGATCGCTTGTCGTCATCGGCTTCCATCCTATCCCCACTCCGTCCGAACCAGTGCCCCCATCAGCCAGAACGTAACATATCGTAACTACTAATCTTTATTGAACATCAGGCGATTGAACGAGGGTGCTTCGACGGGGAACTTCCGAAACGCCCCGACCTGCCGTCTATACTGGGAGTGTCGCCATGACGAAGGACAGCAAGAGCGGGACCACGGGCAGTGACGCGCCGGGGCCGGATCTGCGCAGTGAGCGCGATCTGTTCCTGAAGAACTTCACTCGCGGCTCCAGGCTCACCGAGGACTTCCTGCGCGAGGTTGAAGCGTTGCACGAGCGCTTGCGCAGCCTTGAGTCCGAGAACGCCGGATTGAGGGCCAAGGTGGAGGCTGATCAGGCGATTCGCGAATTGCTCGCCAAGATCGACCGGCTGGAGCTGGAGAAGCGCGAACTGATTTCGCGATTTCACCACGCCGAGGCGAAAAGTAGCGAGTTTACCGTTCGGGTCCAGGAGGTCGAAACCGAGTTCGCCAACCTGGCGAATCTGTTTGTGGCCAGCAACCAGCTACACTCCAGCCTCTCGCCGCGAGGTGTCACGCGTCGCATCAAGGAAGTGCTAGCTCAGCTCGTGGGTGCCGAGCGCTATTGTATGTACCTGGCCAACCCCGATCACACCGAACTTGTGCCAATTGCTCACGAGGGTGTCGCCGGCAGCGAGCTCACCTCGGTCAAAATCGCCGGTTCCGACCTGGGGGAAGCGCTTCGCAAGGGTACGGCCGCCGTGAGCGATCAGGACCCCACCCAGGGCACGTTTCAGGCGCCGGCCGCCATTATCCCGCTGACGGTTGACGAGAAAGTCGTGGGCGTCATCGCCATCTTCTCGACCTTGGCGCAAAAAAAGCGCTTCGACACGGTGGATTTCGAGCTATTCAAGCTGCTTGGACAGCACGCTGCGGCCGCCCTCATCAGCGCCAGCTTGTTCGCCCACTACGACCGCAAGTTGCCCGGGCTAGAAGCCTTCCTTGATCTCAGCGTCTGACACGACCATGGCCGAATACTCCTGCTTGATTGTCGAAGACTCGCCCATGATGCGGCAGCTTCTCGTGTTCGCGCTCGCGCGTATCCGCAACCTGCGGGTCACCGAGGCGGACGACGGCGTCGACGGGCTGCGTAAGCTCGCGTCGGCGCGCTACGACATCATCGTCACCGACATCAACATGCCCATCATGGACGGCTTGAAGCTCGTGAAGCGGGTGCGCAGCGACCCGATGCACAAGGATACACCGATCATCATCATCACGACGGAGGGGTCCCAGGAAGACCGGCAGCGCGCGCTGCAGCTCGGGGCCAACGCCTACATCACCAAACCCATCCAGGCGCCTCAGGTGATTGCGACCGTGAAAGAGCTGCTGAAGATCGACTAGGTTTCGGTAGCCTGGGATGACCTGGATCAAGATTTGTGGCGTGACGACGGCGGACGACGCGCGGCTGGTCGTCGCGGCGGGAGCCGACGCGATTGGCCTAAACTTCGTGCTTGGCTCGAAAAGGCGGGTATCACAGGAGCAGGCAAAGGCATTGATAGATGCCGTTGCGGGCCGGCTCGAGGTGGTGGCGGTCGTGGTTGAACCGACCGATCTGGAGGTCAAGGAGCTGCGGGAGGAGCTGGGCATTTCGTGGCTTCAGCTGCACGGCGCCGAACCGCCAGCGCGTGTCCTCAGGCTGCTGCCCTACGCCTACAAGGCCGTCCCCATCGAGGACGCAGCGGACGCGCGCCTCGCCGCGACCTTCGGCGGCGAGCGCTTGCTCGTCGACACCAAGGTGAGCGGAGAACTCGGTGGCAGCGGCAAGGTGTTCGACTGGCAACTGGTGAAGGCGCTCGCCAGCCAGCGTAGCCTCATCCTGGCTGGCGGGCTCACCCCGGGGAACGTGGCGGGCGCGGTGCGCGAGCTACGCCCCTTTGGCGTCGACGTAGCGAGCGGCGTCGAGTCGGCGCCTGGCCGCAAAGACGCCCATAAAATCGCCGAGTTCGTGCGCGCCGTACGCGAAGCCTAGTTGGCCTGGGGCAGCGGGACCGCCAGTTGCTCGACCGAGATGCCGAGCTGCGACGTCGTGACGATGGCGGCGGCGGCGTGATCGCCCGAGGGGGCTTCACCCACCGAGCCGACGTTGACGATGCGCACGTCGGCGACGCTGCGATCGAACGGCACATGGCTTCCGCCGCAAATGATCAGATCGCCCGGCTCGTCACCCAAGAGCGAGATCATCTCGTCGTCGGTCATGCCGATATCGAAGGGCTCGGTGGGATCCGCAGGCGAGCCGTGCACCACCAGCAGCGTCTGCCCCGACTCGATCGGCAGACGGGCCATGGCTGGCAACTGACCGAGCCGCGCAATGATGATGTCACCGAGCTCGCGGTGTGTCCTGCGCAGCCTGTCAATTCGGGCGCGTTCGGCTTCGGCGGTGGCGCTGAGCTTCTCCGGATCGACGGCCGAAAGCGCGCGGTCGCCCACGCCCTGCGTGCACAGGGCCCGATGCTGCACCAGGATCTTCCAAACCTCGAGCGGGTCCGGGCCTGGAAAGCACAGGTCGCCGCAAGCGATCAGCTGGTCATAGCCCAGTGTCTCGGCCTCTCGCAGCACCGCCCGGAGCGCCGCCGCGTGACCGTGGATGTCCGAAACGCACAGAAACCGCATCGCCCCTGTCACTAGAGCGTGGTGGGCCCCGGGACAAGAGGGGCTATGCTGATAGCCGCCGGCCAAGCGGAAACGCCGACTTTTCTTGCCGCACCCCATGACCTCGGACCTCCGGCAGCTGGCTTTTCACCTCGATCCAGAGCGCGCCGGCCTGCTCCTGAAGGAGTTCGGTGAGACCGAAGCCACAGATCTCGGCCTGCTGCTCGGCGCCGCGTATCCAGCGCTCACCCCTCGCGCTCCCCCGCTGGCCGAGGCCGTCGTGAGGCTGTCCCGTGAGGGTCTGGCTTCCGGCGGTAGGCGGCGGGACATCCTTCAGCGACTGAAGGGCGCCCTAGGCAGCGAGCACGACACCGAGCGCTGGTTGTCGGAATTGAGGCGTGCCGTTTGGCTCGAGAAGCTCCGGATTGCGCTGCGAGAAGTCCTCCCAGCGAGGCTCGGCGGAGCCGAGCTGCCCGAAACGGCGCGAGAGCTGGCGGCGCTCGCTGACGCGGTGATCGAGCTCACGCTCGGAGAAGCGACCCGCTACACGGCGTCGCGTTCCGGGCGCGCGCGGCAGGCCAATGGTTCCGACAGCGAGCTGTGCGTGCTCGGGATGGGCAAGCTGGGCGGACTCGAGCTCAATGCCGGCTCCGACGTCGACATCGTGTTCGTTTACGATACCGACGACAGCGCTGGCGAGCTCTCGCCTCATGAATTCTTTAGCCACGTCGTGCGCCGGATGGTGTCCCACATCGAAGCGCCGACTGCGGAAGGCCTGATATTTCGCGTCGACTTGCGGCTGCGCCCCGAAGGCTCACAGGGCGCGCTCGCGAACTCTCTCTCGGCCTTTGAACGCTACTATGAAACCTGGGGCCGGCTCTGGGAACGCGCGGCACTGCTGCGCGCCAGACCCATTGCCGGCAGCGCCAAGCTCGGAGCCGCGATCGAACGCGAAGTGGTACAGCCGTTCGTCTACAGGCGCGAAGTCGACCCGAATGTCGCGCACGCTCTCACCGACATGGTCCTGCGCACCCGCGCCGAGCTCTCGCAGGACCCAGCGCGCGACCTGAAGCTCGGACCGGGCGGCATCCGCGAGGTCGAGTTCTTCGTACAAGCCCTACAGCTGATCTGGGGCGGACAAGAGCCCAGCCTGCGCGTCCGCGGCAGCCTGGTAGCGCTGGAAAGGCTACGGCTGCGCGGCTTCGTGAGCGATCGCGACGCCCAGGAGCTTTCGCGCGGCTACTTGCTCTTGCGCCGCGCCGAGCATGCTGTCCAATGGGCCACCGGCATCCAGACCCATCTGCTGCCCACGGAGGCGGAGGAGCGCGAGCGGCTAGGGCGCGTGCTCGGCTACGCCGGTGCCAGGGCGTTCGAGGCCGAGCTTGCCCAAGTGAGGTCCCGGATCAATGAGATCTTCCGGTCGTTGTCGCCCGGCACCCGCGCCAAACCGCCCTACTACGGCAGTATCGTGGCGGGCCTGAGAGGGGATGCGGACGCGGGCGCGCTCGGTCGAAGCGCTGAAGCGCTCTTTGAGAAAAACAGTGAGGTACCGGATCACCTGAGGGCGCTGGGGCGACGTCCCGACAGCCTGCTCGGCGCAAGGACTCACGAGCTATACCCCGACCTGGCCGACCGGGTACTGAGTGGCCTGCTGGTGTGTCCGGATCCGGAACAGGCCGCGCGCTACCTGCGCTCCGTGTTTGCGCGGCTCTCGGCGCCCGGGGCCTACCTGAGCGCGCTTTCGGAGGATCCCCGCGCCCTCTCTCGTTTGCTCACGGTGCTCGGCTCCAGCAGCTTCGTCGGCGACGCGATTGTGGCGCGACCCGAGCTCCTCGATGTCGTCCTCTTCGGCCATGGCTTGGTGAGCGACCCCCGCGCGGCGGTCGCGCATCAACTGGACGATCCAGCGTACGCGCCGGACAGCCTGCCCGAGTCAGAGCGCGAAGCCGCCCTCGTCGGCGCGCTGCGCCAGGTCAAGAGCCGTGTCGTCTTGGAGGTCGCTATCGCCGATCTGGCTGGAGCCATCGGCACGCGCCAGGCCACGCGAACGCTCTCCCTGCTTGCGGAAGAGATCCTGGGGCGCGTCGTGCATCACGTGATGGCGGGAGCTTCCGGCCTGTGCGTGATCGCCCTGGGCAAGCTGGGAGGATCGGCGCTTGGCTACGCCTCGGATCTGGACCTGCTGTTCCTGTATGAAGCCCGGGCCGCGCCGAACCCCGATGAGGCGGCCGCCTACTTTTCGCGCCAGGCGCAGCGCGTGATCCGCTTGCTGTCGGAGCCGCACGTCGGCGGCCCTGGCTACGTGCTCGACACCCGCCTTCGCCCATCCGGCTCGCATGGCTTGCTGGTTGCCTCACTCCCTGCCTTCGCCGCTTATCACAGGGTAAAGGAGACGGCGTCGGGCGCAGAACGCCCCGACGGCCTGAATGCCGGAGCTGCCTGGGAGCGCCAGGCCCTGATTCGCGCCCGCTTCTGCGCGGGCGACGCGAAGCTGGGCGAACGCGCCGTCGCCATCGCGACCCTGGCCGCCTACCAGGGTGGACCGCCGTCCCGCGAGGAAATGCATCGCCTCAGGCTGCGCCTGGAGCGCGAGTTGGGCCGTGAGCGCCCCCAGCGCAAAGAGCTCAAGGTAGGTCGCGGGGCGCTGTTCGACATCGAGTTTCTCAGCCAATGGCTCCAGATGAACCACGGCCAAGACGCGCGGGTACGCACGCCCGACACGGGCGACGCGCTCGATGCGCTCGCCTCTGCCGGCTACCTCGACCGCGACGACTACGAGCTGCTCCGCGACGCCTATCGCTTCCTCAGACGGCTGGAACAGCGCCTCCACG